>CAJUHX010000019.1 GCA_910586455.1 uncultured Muribaculaceae bacterium
CTGGTCGATGGCCCAGCTGTCGGGCAGCGACTGGAAGAGCGAGAAGTTGCAGAAATACTTGTCGGGAATCATCTGTGCTATTTTGCGCAGTTCCTCGGGGGCGTGTTTCATGCCGGCGGCCATCTCGCCCACTTCGCGCGCTATGCTCCAGAATAGTTTTTCAATCTGGGCGCGCGTG
Source organism: uncultured Muribaculaceae bacterium (assembly GCA_910586455.1). Taxonomy (GTDB): domain Bacteria; phylum Bacteroidota; class Bacteroidia; order Bacteroidales; family Muribaculaceae; genus CAG-873. The sequence continues at coordinate 179 of CAJUHX010000019.1, forward strand.
CGCAGGTCGAGCAAGCCCAGGCTGAACAGGTCGAGGGCTTCCTCGCGGATTTGGAGGGCGTCGTGCCAGCTTTCAAAGAGGCGAGGCTGGTTGAGTTTGTCCCATATATCGTAGAGTTCGCGGGCCAGTTCATGAGAGTCGTCGCTGATTTCCTCGCTGTCTTTCCACTGTGGCAGCTGGGTGGTTTCGAGTACTTCGAATATCAGTACCGAGTGGTGGGCGGTGAGCGAGCGTCCGCTCTCGGTTATAATGTTGGGCTGGCGCAGGTTGTTCTTTGTGCAGACATCGACCAGTGCCGATATGGCGTCGTTGGCGTACTCCTGTATGGAATAGTTCATGGAACTTTCGCTCGACGAGCTGCGGGTGCCGTCATAGTCTACACCCAGACCTCCGCCAATATCCACAAACTCAATCTCGTAGCCCAGTTTGCTCAACTGCACATAGAACTGTGTTGCCTCGCGGAGGGCGTTTTTGATGCGGCGAATTTTGGTAATCTGGCTGCCGATGTGAAAGTGTATCAGCTTCAGGCAGTGCTTCATGCCCCAGCGTTCGAGCAGGTCGAGCGCTTCGAGCAGTTCCGAAGAATTGAGGCCGAATTTGCTCTGGTCGCCGCCGCTTTCGGCCCATTTGCCGCTGCCGCTGCTGCTGAGTTTTATGCGAATGCCTATGTTCGGCTCTATTTTAAGCCGTTTGGATATTTCGGCTATAAGTCGGAGTTCGTTGAGTTTTTCTACCACCAGATATATTCGGCGGCCCATCTTCTGAGCCAGCAGTGCCAGTTCGATGTAGTTGGCGTCCTTGTAGCCGTTGCAGATTATGAGAGAGTTCTGCGATATGTTTGTGGCGAGTACGGCATGGAGCTCGGGTTTGCTGCCGGCCTCCAGGCCAATATTGAATTTCTTGCCGTAGCTTACAATTTCCTCCACCACCTGGCGCATCTGGTTTACCTTTATGGGGTAAATCATATAGTTCTGAGCCTGGTAGTTATACTGCTCCGAAGCTATGTGGAAGCAGTTGCTTATTTTCTCGATGCGGTTGTCGAGAATATCGGGAAAGCGCAGCAGTACCGGAGCCACAATGTCGCGTACCTGTAGCTCGTCCATCACCTCTTTGAGGTCAACGCTGGCGAAGCCTTGGCGTGGAGTCACCACAACATTGCCTTTATCGTTGATAGAAAAATAATTACGGCCCCAGCCGTTGATGTTGTACAGCTCGGCGCTGTCTTCAATTCTCCATCTTCTCATTCTAAAACATGGCGCCACGCGCCGGCTAATGGTTAGTGCTTGTATAAAACAGAGTGCAAATTTAATAAAAATACTTGGATAAAAAGGGCGGCGAGAGAGGATTTATTTCGCTATGCCCGCGCAATTGATATGCCGGGCTTTTGCTTCGCTACGCTCGCGCAATAAGGAGCCGAGATGGCAAAAAAAAAGTTATTATTCATTTTTATTTGGTAAATCCCGCAAAAAATAGCTATCTTTGTGCTTGTATATTCATCACAGCCATACAAGCATAAAACATACCAATTAAAAACGCTATATGAATCGCAAGATCTATTTTATCGCAGCCCTGGGCGCAACACTCGCTCTTTCGTCCTGCGGCAAGAAACTCGGACAGTTCTCGTCGGAGTATTTCAGCACCAATCCCAATCCTCTCGAAGTAGTAGGAGAGAAAGTTCCCGCTACCGTTACCGGTCGTATCCCCGCCAAGTTCTTTGTAAAGAACGCCGAGGTAACCGTAACTCCGTATCTGGTATACAATGGTACGGAAACTGCATCGGTGCCCTATACCTTCCAGGGCGAAAACGTACGCGGCAACTCGCCGGTAGTTTCGTATGACAATGGCGGTACAGTAACCATCCCCGCTTCGTATGTGTACACTCCCGAAATGGCAAAGAGCGAACTTCAGCTCGCTTTCGAAGTACGCCAGGGCAACAAGCAGTATGTTCTGCCCCGCGTTACCGTAGCCAAGGGTGTGGTAGCCACCGCAGCTCTGGCCGACGCAGCCAGCGTTGATCCTGCTCTGGCTCCCGACGCTTTCCAGCGTGTAATCAACCAGAAGTATGCGGCCGACATTATGTTCCTGATCAATCAGGCCAATATCCGCGCCAACCAGCTCAACACCGACGCTATGGCCGAACTCCGCAAGGAAATCGTCAACGCCAACGCTGCTGCAAACCGCGAAATCAAAGAACTCAACATTCAGTCGTATGCTTCGCCCGACGGCAGCTATGACTTCAACGAAAAGCTCGCCGAAAAGCGTGAGGCCAATACCAACGATTACCTCACCAAGCAGCTGAAGAAGGACAAAATCACCGAATTCGGCGAACTCACCAAGCAGTTCACCGCCGAAGACTGGGCCGGCTTCCAGGAACTCGTTTCCAAGAGCAACATCCAGGACAAGGACCTCATCCTCTCTGTTCTGTCGATGTATAAAGACCCCGAACAGCGCGAACGCGAAATCCGCAACCTCTCGAGCGTATTCGAGCAGCTCGCCGATCAGATTCTGCCCCAGCTTCGCTACAGCCGCATCACTGCTTCGATTGACGTAATCGGCAAGAGCGACGAAGAACTCAGCCGTCTGGCAGCTTCGAACCCCGGTGAACTCACCGTAGACGAACTCCTCTACGCCGCTACACTCACCAACGACCCCGCTGCCAAGACCAAAATCTACGACGCAGCTGTACGCCAGTACCCCAATGACTACCGCACCTGGAACGACCTGGGTATGATGCAGTACACCAACGGCGACTACACCGCCGCCAAGGCAAGCTTCCAGAAGGCTGCCAGCGTGAACCCCAAGGCCGGCGAACCCAAGATGAACCTCGGTCTTGTTGAACTTCTCAACAAGAACTACGACCGCGCCAACCAGCTCTTCGGCTCGGCTGCCGGTGTGAACGAACTCGGCGGTGCCCTCGGTACTTACTACCTGAAGAAAGGCGACAACGCTGCTGCTGTTCGCGCTTTCGGCGACACCAAGAGCAACAACGCCGCTCTGGCTCAGATTCTCACCAAGGACTACAGCAAGGCTAAGAGCACCCTGGCTTCGATTGCCAACCCCGACGCCACAACCTACTACCTGATGGCCGTTCTCGGTGCCCGTACCAACAACGAATCGATGCTGACCTCGAACCTCCGTCAGGCTGTTCGTCTGAACCCGGCTATGGCCGCTCAGGCTGCTTCTGACCTCGAGTTCGCAAACTTCAACCTCTCGAAGGCTCTGAACTAATCTTCTACCTTAAATATATAAGAGCGGGCCGCACGAGCATGTGCGGCCCGCTTTTGTGCATCTATATCCCGCTGTCATTGACCTCGGCTTTGTCGAGGCCTTTGTTTTTATGGAAGAACGGGCTAACGTACTTTTCGCCGAAGCGTTGCAGAAGTTCCCAGAAGTTAGGCACGAACAGGGTGCCGAACAGGGCGTTGACAGCCATGCCGAATACCACGGCGGTGCCCAGCGAAATGCGTGATGCCGCTCCGGCGCCGGTGGCGAAGAGCATAGGCAGCACGCCGAACACAAAGGCCATGGCAGTCATCATTATAGGCCGGAAGCGTACACGGCCCGCGTCGAGGGCTGCCTGGCGGATGTCCTCGCCGGCTTTGCGGTAGTCCATGGCGTATTCAACTATAAGAATGGCGTTCTTTGCCGCCAGACCCAGCAGCAGTATGATGCCTATCTGAGTGTAGATTGATATGCTCTGTCCCATCAGCAGGCAGCCGATAATGGTGCCGAGTATGGCTGTAGGCATGGCCGTAATCACTGCCACAGGGTCGGTAAGACTCTCGTACTGGGCGGCCAGCACCAGCAGGGTAACTATGATGGCCAGGATGAGTACGAACGATATAGTTGTACCCGACTGGTTCTCCTGATAGGCTTCGCCCGTCCAGGCATAGCTGTAGTTGGTGCCGACGGCTTTGTTTACTATTTCCTCCATGGCCTTTATGCCGTCGGCCGAGCTTACGCCTTTGGCCGGCGTAGCGGTAAGCGAGGCCGTACGGTAGGTGTTGTAACGGCTTACCGAGGGCTCGCCCATCACCTGTTCCACGGTGGCGAAGGATGAGAAGGGCACCATGCCGCCGGTGGCGTTGCGCACGGTAAGCTTCAGAACATCGTCCACGTGGCTGCGAGCAGCGGCGTCGGCTGCTATGTTCACCTGATATACACGGCCGAATTCCACAAAGTCGTTCACGTAAGAGCCGCCCATAAAGGCCGAGAGTGCCGAGTAAATGTCGCTCAGGGCCAGGCCCTGCATCTTGGCGCGGTTGCGGTCGATTTTAATGGAGTACTGCGGCACGGCGCCCTCGTACATGGTGGTGACGGAGGCTATCCGTGGGTCGTCTTTGGCGGCTTCCTGTATGGCAGTGAGAGCTTCTTTCAGCTGCGATGCGCCAAGGTTGTTGATATCGAGCAACTGCATTTCCAGACCCGACGTCATGCCCAGACCCGGTATTGCCGGCGGATTGAGCGAGTAGCAGATGGCTTCCTGTTCGGCATTTCCGATTTCGTTGGCCTTGGCTATTATGGCGTCGATGCTTTCGTCTTTGGCCGTGCGGTCTTTCCATGGCTCGAGAATCACAAACAGCGAGCCGTTGTTCGATGTCGAACCGCCGCCCATGAATGAGGTACCGCTGACCGACATTACATCTTTAACTCCGGGCAGTTCCAGCAGTTTGGTCGAGATGTCGCGGGCCACACGGTCGGTGCGGTCGAGCGAGGCCCCGGTAGGCAGTTGGATCGACGACATGAAATAGCCCATGTCTTCCGACGGCACGTATGTTGTCGGCCATTTCAGGAAGCCCCAGAACGCCAGGCCGGTAAGCACAAAGTAAAGCAGTATCGCCACGACAGGGCGCCTGAGAAAACTGCCTACAATGCGCATATAAAAGTTGAGTGTGGCGCCGAAAGCCTTGTTCCACCAGTCCCATAGTAAGAAATGAGTTTTCTTTTTAGGTTTGAGAAACAGGGCGCACATGGCCGGAGTGAAAGTAAGGGCGTTGAAGCCGGAGAAGGCTGTTGACACCGCAATGGTGAGTGCGAACTGTTTGTACAGCTGCCCTGTAATGCCGCTGACCATGGCGGTGGGGATGAACACCGAAAGCAGTACCAGCACTTCTCCCACTACAGGCCCCTGCAGTTCCAGCATGGCTTTCTCGGCTGCCTGCCGCGGATTCAGCTTGCCTTCGTCGAGCAGACGTGCGCAGTCCTCCACCACAACTATGGCGTCGTCCACCACAATGGCTATGGCAAGAACGAGCCCGAACAGTGTGAGGGTATTGAGCGAGAATCCCATCCATTTCATTACGGCAAGGGTGGCGATGAGCGATACCGGAATGGTGAGCATCGGAATGATGGTGGCGCGCCAGTTCTGCAAAAACAGCAGTATCACCAGCATGACTATAATGGTGGTTTCGAGGAAGGTTACCAGCAATTCGTCGATACTTGCGGTTACAAAGTCGGTGGTGTTGAGCATGATGCGGTAATCTACGCCGGGCGGAAAGTATTGTTTCAGCTCTTTAAGCTTAGCCTCGCAGCCTTTGGCTACATCGAGGGCGTTGGCTCCGGGCAGCTGGCTGATGCCAATCATGGCCGACTGTTGGCCGTTGACGCGGGCTATCTGGGTATAACTTACCGAACCAAGGTCGACACGGGCAATGTCTTTAAGGTGCAGCAGGCCTCCGTTTGCGTCGGTACGCAGTATTATGTCGCCGAATTCCGCCGGGTCGCTAAGTTGTCCGCGGGCTGTAAGTGTATATGTGAAAGCCTCGTTGGCCGGTGACGGCTGTGCTCCTACCGAGCCGGCCGAAACCTGCATGTTCTGAGAACTTATGGCGCTTTTGACATCGGCCGGGGTGATATTGCGCTCGCGCATTTTGGCGGGGTCGAGCCATATACGCATCGAATACTGGCCCCCGCCGAATGCTCCTACCGAGCCGACACCTTCCACACGGGCCAGCTCGTCGGTGAGGTTAAGGTTGGCATAGTTGGTCAGATACAGGGCGTCGTAGCGTTCGGGGTCGTCGCTCTGAAGGGCAATGAACAGAATATGGTCCGATGATTCGGACCTTACCTGCACACCCTGTTGTTTCACTGATGTCGGCAGCTGGGCATCGGCCTGCGATATCAGGTTCTGGACTTTTACTGCGGCTTCGTCGAGGTCGGTGCCTTCCTCGAAAGTGATTGTAAGAGAGTAACTGCCGTCGGAACCCGACGACGAACTCATGTACATCATGCCCTCCACGCCGTTTACCTGCTGTTCGATGGGCACGCCTACAGTTTCGGCTACGGTAGCTGCGTCGGCGCCGGGGTACGAAGCCGAAACCATTACCGTAGGCGGTGTTATGTCGGGGAACTGTGCAATCGGCAGTTTGCTGAAAGTCAATGCACCAGCCATCACCATAGCCACAGCTATCACTATGGCGAATATTGGTCGTTCTATGAAAAATCTTGAAAACATTTCGATTATTTTTCTAAATTACCCACCGGGGGCTATTGGCGTGTTTTTACTTTCATTCCGTTGCGTACTTTAAGCAGCGCCGAGGTCACATATCGGTCGTCCGGCTTGAGGCCTCCGGTCACAAGCCGCAAGGTGTCCGCTACCAGGTCGCCGGTTTTAATGGGTGTGTACACAACCTTGCTTGAGTCGTTTACCACATATACATACTTGCCCAGCTGGTCGGTTCCTATCGAAGCATCTCGAACGAGCATAGCCTTTGGGTCGACCTTGTAAGGCATGCGTATGGTGCAGTACATGCCCGCCCGCAGTTCGTGGTAGGGATTATTTATATCGGCCTGAATGTTGAGTGTGCCGGTAGAAGCATCGACGTTGGGAGCCAGATACATAAGGTTGGCGGTGTATCTGTGAGGCAGTTTTTCGCCAAAGGTAACCGGAATGGCGCTGTAGTCAATCAGATGGCGGTTATTAGGGTTGTCGAACATACGCATGAACGAATCGTCCTCAATCGAGAATACCGCAATCACTACGGCATCGTCGTACACTGTAGCCAGGGGAACGGGCGAACCAGCCCCGTTGACATACGAGCCGCCGGAATGCTCATTTATGGATATATGGCCGCTGAACGGGGCCTTTATGGTACAATAGCCAAGTTGCTGGCGGGCATCGTTGAGGCGAGCCTGCGCGCTGTTGATGGCCGAGCGGCTCTGGTCGCGCGAACTCAGGGCCTCGGCTACTTCCATCTTCGACACCGCCTGACTTTCGTATGCCTTGGCTACCGCCTGATAGTGCTGTTCGGCATACTCGTTCTGGCTTATTGCCGTGGCCAGTGCGGCCTCAGCTTCGTCAACAGCGTTTTTCAGGTCCGGAGCATCGACGGTGAAGAGTACCTGCCCTTCCGTGACATAGTCGCCGGCGGTGTATTTCGGACGCGACACATATCCGTCGACGCGACAGTACACGTCGGCTGTACGGTTGGCGGTGAGTGTGCCGGGGTACTCCTTATACAGGGTTACCGAGTCGATGAGTACGTTGCTTACATCGATTACAGGCTCCGACATGGCGTCGCTGCCTTTATCGGTCTTGGCGTGCGAGCAGCCGTACAGCATCAGTGTGGTTGCCGCCAGTGTGTATATTGTCTTCATCATATTATATAGTATGAATAGATGTGTGCGTAAAAAAAATGTGCTATTGCTGAAAACCGCCGCCTAAAGCCTCGTAGAGGCTTACCAGCGAACTGAGGGCGTCGCCGCGGGCCACAATCAGCGAGTTGTTGTAGTTGAGAAGGTCCTGCTGGGCCGTTGCGACATCGGAGTAGGGCGAGAGCCCCTGGGTGTAGAGGTCGAGGCTCAGCAGCAGAAATTCGCGGGCGTTGCCGGTGGCTTGGTCGTATTCTTCGATTGACTTCAGGCAGTTGCGGTATTTTACCAGAGCGTTGCCTACTTCGTTGTAGGCATTGATTACGGTTGAATTGTAGGTGGCTATCTGTTCCTCCATTTCCTGACGTGCGGCAGCCACATTGGCGCTGCGCGCGAAACCGTCGAAGATAGTCCACGACAGAGTAGGTGCCACAGAGTAGTAGAAACCGTTTTTGCTGAACATGTCGCCGGGTTTGGGCGCCGCCACACCTACTGTGCCTTCGAGTGTGAGTGTGGGCAGAAAGTCTTTTTTTGCGATGCCTACGGCAGCGGCGGCAGCAGCCAGCTGATATTCGGCAGCCAGAATATCGGGGCGTCGGCGCAGCAGTTCCGATGGCACGCCTGTCTGCACAAGCTGCCGGTAATCGGGCAGAGGTTTCTGCGGCAGCAGCATATCTTCCAGCTCCGACGGATAGCGGCCCGTCAGCAAGGCAATGGAGCTGACCGCTGTGGCGATAGATGTCTGCAACTGCGGTATAGAGGCTTTGATGCTGTGCGACTGTGCGCGCGCCTGCGCCAGTTGCGGCTTGGCGGCCAGACCGCAGTCGAAGCGTGCTTCAACCAGAGCTGTGATTGAATCCTGCACTATTGCATGGCGCTGCGCCACAGCCAGTTCGGCCTGCCAGACTCTCAGTTGCATGTAAGTGGCGGCTATGTCACCGGCCATGCTTACCATGGCTCCGACCCACTCGGCCCGGCTGGCCTGATAGCGGGCCTTGCTCTGTTTCACGGCTGCGGTGACTTTGCCGAACACGTCGATTTGCCAGCTGGCCGTGGCGCCGAGGCTCCATCGGTTGCTGTTGGCTCCATCGAGGTGTTCGCGGGTGTAGCCGGCGCTCAGACCTATGTTCGGATAATAGTCGGCGCGAGCCGCCGCCATTTGGCGCGAGGCCGCTTCCATGCGGTGGTAAGCGGTAATGAGGTCGAAATTGGCATCCTCGCCCATGCTTATAAGCGAGTCGAGCACAGGGTCGTCGAACAGCTGCCACCAGCTGTCGCGGCTGGGGAGTGTCTGTTCGGCACCCTCAGAGTACTTCCAGCTGTCGGGCATGGGGCGTGTAAGCGCATTGTCCTGTGCGGCAGCAGCGGCCCACGACAGAGTAAAGCCGCAAAATAGTAATAAACGTGTCAGTTTTTGCATAAGAGGAGATAATTATACGGCAGCGCTCGACAGCACTGTTAATAATTATAACCTCGCTGCAAAAGCAAATGTTTAGAGGCTGTTTATAAACAGCCTCTAAATCAGTGGAGGCATATATGGCCTGCTACAGGCATGCGGCTATAAACTGCGCGGCGGCTATCAGTGCCAGTCCGGGCAGTATTATGCGCAGTGCCCTGGTCCGCACTTTCATGCGGTAGCGGAAGCGGTATATTGCCCATACAGCCACAGTGTAGAGGGCATACCACAGCAGGTAGGCAACACCCATGCCGGCGATGCCTCCGAGCATATAGCCGCCTATGGCCAGCACAAGGCCGGTGAAGGCACTGCCGAGTTCGGTGAGCATATAGGCTTTGGAGTCTGCCGCCGCCAGCATGCACAGCGCCATGCACGACGACACCATGCGCAGTACTCCGCCGCCCACGGCAAAGGTCAGATATGGTACCGCATCCATAAAGTCGGCGCTGTAAAGCAGCCATACCACCTGACTGCGGAATATCAGAAACATTATCACGCCCGGCACAAGCAGGTTCATCAGTATCATCAGCTGGTGAGACACCAGTACCTCGCTGCGCCTGCGGTTGGCTATGTTGGCGCTCAGACGCGGAAAGTACTCTACGGTAAGAGCCGACACCAGTATGCCCATGTAGTTGTTTATGATGGCGAAGCCGGCCTGGAATATGCCTACTTCGTCGGTTGAGGCGTAGCGGTTGAGAAATACGGTAATCACGAAGTTGCTTACCATAGTCAGGGCGTTCGACAGGGTCAGCACCAGACCGAGGCGTATAAACGGCATGCCTATGCGGAAACACTGGCGGTGGCTGAGATCAGTGCGTACGCTGCGGCGGTGGTACGGGTCGATGTAGAATACGGCTGCCTGAACTACAGCAAAAAGGGTGACTACCCAGATGATGGATTGCAGGCGGAAGCAGTAGAACAGCGGTATGGCCAGCAGGGTGGATATGATTACGGCTGTGACTGTGAGTGTGGCAAGGCGTTTGAGTTCGCCGATGCCCTGCAGGGCGGCGGTGCGCCCCACGCTGAGTGCCGAGGCCAGCACGGCCACTGCCAGTACCACAAACATCCAGCTGTAGCTGTAGTCGCCGAATGTGAGCAGGCTCAGGAATGGCGACAGCAGCATGGTGAGGACAGCCCCTCCGCTGCCGAGCCACATTGCCCAGCGCAGCAGGGCTGTAACCAGGCCGGTGCGTTCGTGGCCGTCGTCAGCTGCCGCTATGCTGCGGACGGCACTGACACGTATGCCTGCCTGCGACAGCTGGCTCAGTACCTCCAGGGCATTGGTAAGCAGGGCGTTCAGACCCACGCCGGCAGGGCCTATCCACATGGCTATGAGTTTGGCGCGGATAACCGAGCAGAGCATGCCTGCCGACTGCACGCCGGCAAACACTCCCAGCGCCTTTACTATGCGCTGTGTCAGCGAACCGCTGAAGCCTCCGTTGTCCGCCTCGGGCTTTATTTTACCCATTCGAGCGGGTTGAGGGTGGCCGATTCGCGGCGCAGTTCAAAGTGGAGTATGGTGGCGCCGAGTTCGGGGTCGGTGAACACTGTGCCCAGATTCTGGCCGGCTTTTACCTGCTGGCCGTTCTTGACACTATAGGTGGCAAGCTTGGAGTATACGCTTATGTAGCGGCCATGGCGCACGAGCACGGCGTAGAAGCCGGTGCCTTTGACCTTGAACACGCTCACAACCTCGCCGCCGAATATAGCCCTGACGGCGGTGCCTTGCGGCACGCTGATGTCGATGCCATTGTTGTCGAGCGGCACGCTGGTGCCCGGGCGGGTGTAGCGGCCGTATGCCCCGGTAATGGTGTACTTGCCGGCCACAGGAAAGAGCAGCCTGCCCTTGTTGGCCTCGAAGTCGCCGGTGAGTTTGCGCTCCTGCTCGGCAAAGCCGCTTTCGCCCGAGGGCTGTGGTTTCTGGGGCTTTGGTTTTGGCTTGGCTGTCGGAGCGGTTTCGCTGTCCTTGGCCTGTTCGGCGGCCTTCTGTTGCTTGAGGCGTTCAGCCTCGGCAGCCTTGCGCCGGCGTTCTTCTTCAGCGGCTTTGCGTCGGCGTTCTTCCTCGGCCCGGCGCACTTCCTCTGCTATGGCCCGGTCGAGCTCGCGGTTAAGTTCATTGAGCTGTTTCTGCTGGCGTTTGAGTTCGGTGTTCAGCGATCGGCCCTGTTTTTTGAGTTCGTTTACCAGTGCGGCAGCTTCGCTGCGACGTTTGTCGACCTGCGATTTTGCTACAAGCATTGCAGCCTGTTCGTCGGCCACGCGGCGGCGCACACTGTCGATTTCGGCCTTGCGCACATTGAGTTCGGCCACAGCTTCGCCAAGCTTGAGAGTTTTGTCATGGCGCCAGCGGCCCAGTTCCTGTATGTAGCGCACCCGGCGGAAAGCCTGCGCGAAGCTCTCGGCGGAGAACAGGTATGAAATGGAGTTGAGAGTCTGGCGCTGTCGGCGCATGGCGCGCAGACTCTCGGCATAGTCGGTCTTAAGCTGTGAGATGTTCGATTCGAGCTGTGTCACCGAGTCGGTCAGGCGTACGATTTGCGTGTTCAGTTCGGCAATGCGGGCGTCGGCGCGGTTTATTGCCTCCTGCCGTACGGCTATGTCCGCTTCAATTTCGCCAAGCTGTTTGAGGCCTTTGCGGGTTTTGGCGGTGTTCTCGCTGATTTCACCTTTTGTCTTGTTTATGCGCTTGCGGGTATCGCGTTGTTCCTGGCGCACTTTTTCGCTGCTGCGTGTGGCAATGCTTTTCTTTTGTCCGGCAGCGGAAGAAATAACTATTGACATAGCAAGCAGTACGAGAACAAATTTTTTCATTGCAAGTAATCGGGTGGTGTATGGTCTTTTAGTCCTTTAAGCAGCGCCTGAGGGTCGATTTTCTTGGCGTTGCGGGGCAGTTTGGCTGAGGGCATGCTGAAATCGGGGTCGTCCCAGCGAGCCTTGTTATAGTTGTAGATAATTGAGGCGTCGATGTCTTTTTTAGCAATCGAGGTCTGCAGACGCAGCAGCGAGTAGAGCTTGCCGAGCGGAGTTTCGGCCGGGTGCGAGTATTGCAGTCTGTCGGAAATCGCGTCGGGACTCTCCAGACCCAGCATTAGTTGCTGCAGGAGGCCGATACGTGCGTATCGCGCGGGCAACAGGCGGTCAAGTGGCTCGCTGATGTACAGTTTGTGGAAGCGGTCGCAGAGTACGGCGCTGTCGGCATCGGCGTATAGATAAGCAACCTCCATGCCCAGCATGCGCATCGACACATATATCGCGCTGTCGCGCACCAGCATGGCTTTGCCTGAGCAACTCAGGCTTACGGGCTTTTCGACCGACACCTTCACCGGCACTTCGAGTGTGCTCCAGCGGTAAGTGCCGTTGTCCGCGACGGTTGCTTTTCGTGAACTGTGGCAGGCCGCCAGACCCAGACATAGCAGTATGGCCGTCAGGAATCTCTGTAGGTTCATTCGTAAAAGTATGCTTTATGTTTTACTTTTTTCTGTATCAGTTCGTTGTCCGGGTCGAGTTCGAGCGCCCGCTTCCAGAAGCTCAGGGCCTGCTCGGGTTCGCCGGTCATAAAGTAGATGTCGCCGGCATGGTCAAATACATCGGCCGAGGCCTGGTCGGACTCTTCGGTGCCTACTGCTGTGGCCTCCTCGATTATCTCTGTGGCGTTTTCCGCATGTTCGTGCTGCGGGGAGTCGCTTTCGACAGGCTCGGCCGGAGTGTTTCCGCCGCTGATAATGCTGTCGATGGCTGCTTCGGTCCGGTTCATATCCATCAGGCTGATTACCTGGTCTATATAGTGCCGGGCTGTCTGAAAATCTTTCTGCTTGAATTTAATCCACGCGTAGGTGTCGAGGTATGTTGGGTTGTCGGGCTCGTGCCGAATGGTCATGGCAGAGTACTGTTCGGCTTGCTGAAGGTCCTCTTCCGAGCCGTCGAGGCTGTAGAAGTAAGCCAGATTGTTCATGGCCATGTCGTTGAGCGGATTCAGCTCTATTGCTTTGCGATAGCAGGGGTATGAGTCGCTGCGTGGCTCGAGTTTGCTGAGGAAGTCGCCCAGTGTGGCGTAGTAGTCCGACTTCAGTTCGTCGGTCTTTAGCGAGTCGACAGGGAAAAGCTTGAATCGTTCGGCGGCCAAGGCATATTTGCCCTCTTCGTACAGCTGTGCCGCCGCTATGCGTGCGAAAGCCAGTTCGCCGGGAAAGTCGACGGCATAGCTCTCGGCAAGTTCCGAAACCTGCTCCGTGCGGCCTGCCTGATAGAGTAGCGACAGTTGCCACAGGCGCAGTTCGAGGTCGGCGGGCAGCAGGCCTATGGCAAAGCTCAGTTGTTCGGCTGCTTCGGCGTTATGGCCGGTGGAGTTGAGCAGGCTGGCATATAGGGTGTGTATGTCGGGTATGCCCGGGTTGTTGGCAATGTAACTTTCGCAGAGTTCGCTGCAGATGTCGAACTTGCTGCTGTCGCTGTAGTTGTCCTGTATGTATCCGCGCACGAACATAAACTTTTCTTCCGGTTCGAGTTCCTGGTTTGTTACGGCTCGCCTTAGTGTACTCAGGAAGGCGGTTGAGTCGCCGGATTCGTTGTAATAGCCCAGAAAGCCCATAACTACGCCTCCGTTGTCGGGCTCTATGGCCTTGGCCTCGTTGAAGTATCGCAGGGCCGAGTCGGGGCGGTGGAGTTCGAGCATCGAGCCGCCCACTGTGAGCAGTGTTGGTACATCGTGCGGGGCAGCGCGGTATATTTTGTCGAGCTCGTTCAGAACGGCAGTGGTGTCGTTCTTGAACATATACGCTCCTATTATGTAGCTTGTGATTGAGTTGTCGATGCCGGTGTCGAAGCCTTGCTCAAGTCGCCGGTATATGGTCATTGCCGAGTCGAAGTCCTGGCTTTTGTTGCGTCGCAGGTATCCTTCGGCCAGCTGCAGGGCCACGTTGTTTTTGTCAGGAAAATTATTGTAGAGTATTTTGGTCACGGCCAGAAAATCGTCGATGCGTCCCATGTTGACGTAAGTCTTGGTCAGCGACAGTCCGGAATAGTAGTCTGATGGGTTTGCTTCGAAGTATAGGCGCATGCGTTGCAGGCCTTCGATGGCTTTATCGGGGTCCATTGCTATGCCTATCACCTGCCACTGCCCGAGTTCGGCGCCGAGGCCCGGGTCGGTGCTGTCGGTTTCGAAAGCGCGCTGCAGCAGCCTGCCATACAGGCTGTAGTCCTGCTGGTTATAGGCGTTCTGAGCCTCCAGAAATATGTAGTCGGCCTTTGCCCTGACAGTCCGGTTTTCCCAGTTGTCGGCCTTTTTGGGGCGAGCCATCGCTCCGAGGGCAATAATCATGGCCCCCAGACCCAGCAGTGCTATGCGGTGTAGTTTCACCTTGCTTTTTCGTTTAGTGTTAATAAGTTAAGGCAGCCTTCCCCTACGGCAATTTTTGCATGTCGCTAAAGGCCGGTGTGGCCGAAGCCGCCTTCGCCTCGAGTGGTGTTGCCGAGAGTGTCGGCGGTTTGCCATTCCACGCGGGTGTACTTGCACACCACAGCCTGACATATACGGTCGCCCGGAGCTATGGTTACGTCGTCGGAGCCGTAATTGATTACAATCACGCCTATTTCTCCGCGGTAGTCGGCGTCGATGGTGCCGGGCGAGTTTACCAGCCCGATACCTTGGCGCAGGGCCAGTCCGCTGCGCGGACGCAGTTGCATTTCGTAGCCTTCGGGCAGTTCTACATACAGGCCTGTGGGAATGAGGCGCCGCTCCATGGGGCGCAGTACCACGGCTTGGGGCAGGTCGGCCCTCAGGTCCATGCCGGCCGAGGATTCGGTGGCATAGGCCGGCAAGGGATTCTGCGATTTGTTTATAATCTTTACAACCATCGTATTCGGTTAAATGTTTACCCGGCGTGTGATTGAGCCGGCTTTGAGTATGTACACGCCGCGTTGGGCCAGTCGGATGCGCGATACTCCGGCGGGAAGTTTCTCCTGGCTTACCAGCTGGCCGAGTATGGTGCATATCTTTACAGTCACTACCTTGTTGGTGCTGACGTATATGTACGACTCGCGTACCTCCACGTCGATGCGCTCGCTTTCCGAGGGGTCGGGGCGCACCAGTTCGATATGTTCCCAGCTGTCGGCTGCCGCGGTGCTTATGGGCGCCGCGGCGAGCAGTACAGCCAGAAATGCTATGCGGAGAATACGGGTCATATTAATTTCAGAAGTTTAATTTCAGAAATTCGCTACAGTAAGTTCGCCTGCGATGTTCTGTTCGAGTCGTCGGACCACTTCGGTGGCGTCAAGACCGAGGCCGAACAGGTGCATCATCTTGGTTATGGCGGCCTCGAAAGTAATGTCGTGGCCCGGCACCACACCGAGGTTCGACAGCATGTCGCCGCCCATGTAGCGGTTGGTGTGTACGCTGCCGTTGCCGCACTGGGTCACGTTCATGATTACTACGCCACGCTCTATGGTTTCGCGCAGGGCGTCGGCGAACCATTTGGCAGTGGGGGCATTGCCGGCGCCGAATGTGCGCAGCACTATGCCTTTCACCGATGGGCACGACAGCTGGTGGCGCAGTGTGGTGGGCGAGATGCCCGGAAAGAGGTCGATTGCGGCCACGGTGGTGTCGAGTTCGTAGTGCGGACGCAGTTCTTCGCCACTGTGCTTGCGGTTGAGGGCGTCGGTGTCAAAGTGTATGCTCAGACCTATTTGGGCCAGGGATGGGTAGTTGCTGCTCTCGAAGGCGTTGAAGTTGTCGGCGCTGCGCTTGGTGGAGCGGTTGCCGCGCCACAGGAAGTTATCGAACAGAATGGCTACCTCGCGAACCATCGGCAGGCCGAAGCTGTCGGTGGCGGCTGCAATCTGCAGGGCAGTGATGAGGTTTTCCTCACCGTCGGTGCGTACTTCGCCTATGGGCAGCTGCGAGCCGGTGATTATCACCGGCTTGCGCAGGTTTTCGAGCATGAACGACAGGGCCGAGGCCGTATAGGCCATGGTGTCGGTGCCGTGCAGAACCACGAAGCCGTCGTAACGGTCATAATTCTCGACTATGCTTCGGGCGATATCCTTCCAGTGGGCGGTATGCATGTCGCTGGAGTCGAGGGGCGGCTGGAACTGTATGTTGTCGATGTCGTAGTTGAGCATCTTTACCTTGGGCACGTTGTCCATTAGGTGAGAGAAGTCGAAAGGCTTGAGGGTGTGGGTGTTCAAGTCTTCGATCATGCCGATGGTGCCGCCTGTGTATATGATTAGTATTCGTGGCTTCATGATTTTTGGTTAACTGATATTGTCGGAGCGCGCAGGCTCGCTGACTTATTAAAATTAAAAAATAATTATCCTACGGAGGCTCCGGCTGCCACGGGAGCGGTGGGCCCTACCACCACAAGGCGTCCGTCGGCGTCGACTGCCGACAGTACCATGCCCTGCGATTCCATACCCATCATCTTGCGGGGAGGGAAGTTGGCTATAAAGCAGACCTGCTTGCCAACCAGCACTTCGGGGTCGGGGTAGCTCTGGGCTATGCCGGAGAGTATGGTGCGTCCGCCCATGCCGTCATCGATGGTGAGCTGGAGCAGACGGTTCGATTTCTTTACTTTGCTGCAGGCGGTGACGGTGCCTACGCGGATGTCGGTTTTTTCAAATTCCTCAAAGCTGGTGTCTTCCTTCACTGCTGCCGGTTCGAACGAGTTGATTACATTCTGACGCTTGGCTTCCTCGAGTTTGGCCAGCTGTGCGGTTATCGCCTGGTCTTCGATTTTTTCGAACAGCAGTTCGGGCTGAGCTATCACGCTGCCGGCCTTTACCAGGTCGCGGCCTCCGAGCATGTTCCAGTCGAGGGTGCCAAGACCCAGCTGCTTGCTGAGGCGTTCGCTCATAAATGGTGTGAAAGGCTCGAAGGCCACTGCCAGGTCGGCGCAGATTTGCAGGGCAGTGTTGAGAATGGTGGCCACGCGTTCGGGGTCGGTCTTCCATACCTTCCAGGGTTCAGTTTCCTGCAGATATTTGTTGCCGGTGCGAGCTATGTTCATGGCTTCGCGGAGGGCATCGCGGAAGTGGAAGCCTTCGAGCTGGTCGGTGAGTCGCTGCTTAATCTCGTCGATTTCCGCAAAGGCGGCCTTGTCGATATCCATCAGCTCGCCTGCCGCGGGTACGGTGCCTCCGTAGTATTTGTGGGTGAGTACGGTGGCGCGATTGATGAAGTTGCCCAGTATGGCTACCAGCTCGCTGTTGTTGCGGGTCTGGAAGTCGGCCCAGGTAAAGTCGTTGTCCTTGGTTTCGGGGGCGTTGGCGGTGAGTACGTAGCGCAGGGTGTCCTGCTTGCCGGGGAACTCACGCAGGTATTCGTGGAGCCATACGGCCCAGTTGCGCGAGGTAGAGATTTTGTCGCCCTCGAGGTTGAGGAATTCGTTCGAAGGCACATTGTCGGGCAGCTGGAAGCCGTCGCCATATGCCATGAGCATGGCCGGGAACACAATGCAGTGGAATACAATGTTGTCCTTGCCAATAAAGTTGATGATGCGTGTTTCGGGGTCTTTCCACCATGTTTCCCAGCTGTCGGGGTATAGTTCCTTGGTATTGCTGATGTAGCCGATAGGGGCGTCGAACCACACGTACAGCACCTTGCCTTCGGCCTCTTTCAGTGGCACGGGCACGCCCCAGTCGAGGTCGCGGGTAACGGCGCGGGGCTGCAGGCCCAGATCGAGCCACGACTTGCACTGGCCGTACACGTTCGGACGCCATTCCTTGTGGCCTTCGAGAATCCACTCGCTGAGGCGCTGCTGGAAGCGGTCGAGGGGCAGGAACCAGTGGCGGGTTTCGCGCAGCACCGGAGTGGCACCGCTCAGAGCGCTTTTGGGGTTGATGAGGTCGGTGGCGTTGAGCGATGTTCCGCAGGCCTCGCACTGGTCGCCGTAGGCACGGGGGCTGTGGCAGTGGGGACATTCGCCGGTTACGTAGCGGTCAGCCAGAAACATTTTAGCCTCAGGGTCGTAGAGCTGTGTGGAGGTCTGCTCCACGAACTCGCCCTTCTGATGCAGGCGGGAGAAGAACTCCGATGCTGTGGCCGAGTGGATGTCGCTGGTGGTGCGCGAGTACACATCGAAGCTTATGCCGAGTTCCTCAAAGCTGTCCTTGATGATTTTGTGATAGCGGTCTACCACATCCTGAGGGGTAACGCCCTCGTTCTTAGCCTTGATGGTGATAGGCACACCGTGCTCATCGCTGCCGCCGACCATGGTTACGGGGCGCCCTTGCAGGCGCAGGTATCGGGCATAAATGTCGGCAGGCACATAAACGCCGGCCAGATGTCCTATGTGTACAGGGCCGTTGGCGTAAGGAAGTGCGGTGGTTATGAGGGTACGTTTATATTGTTTCATCGTGATTATGTATACGTAATAATGATAGTTGCTTCAAATCGCAAAATTAGCAAATATTTGCGAATGTAGCAAGAAAAAACCGCAGCACATGTATTATTTGACCGCCTTGTATCTGCTTTGTTACAACCCGGTCGAATTTTTGTTAACTCTGCATTTGTAAACCTAATCCGTAAAATGAAAAAAACTGATTGTCGTTGCCCTGATGTGCTGTCCGGCATCTGGCGTGGTTAAGCGCTACGTCAACACATGACAGCTTTTGCATCTTGGTTAAAAAGAATTAAAAAAAGGGGGGGGGGTAGTTAATTATATTAAAAAATTTATATCTATCTTTGCGGCGATCTTCCCGCCGCAGGATGGTGCGTGCGTATAGTCGTGCGGCATCAGGAAAAATTTAGTAAGTAAAAAAGTAAGTATCAAAACTGAAAAGTTTTTGAATTATTTTAGAATAAACATGCGCGGCCGCGAGGCCCCGTGTGTTTTTTTGCGGACGGTAATTTTCGCTTGTAACTAAAAATACCTAAATTTGCAGTCAAAATCACAAAGTTATGAAAGCAGCTGAAATTTCAGGAAAAGTACATTATATCGGTGTCAACGACCGTGTGACGCATAAGTTCGAAGGCATGTGGCCTCTGCCCGCCGGCGTGAGCTACAACTCCTATCTGCTTGTCGGCAGCGACAAGGCTGCCATTATCGACGGAGTGGAGTCGGCCTACGCCCTCGAGCAAATAGGCCATATAAAGGCCATACTCGGCGACCGCTGCCCCGACTATCTGATAATAAACCACATGGAGCCCGACCACTCGGGCGCAATAGCCCTGTTGATGCAGGCCTTCCCGGGCATGACTGTGGTCGGCAACGCCATAACCCTCACTCAGGTTGAAGGCTACTACGGCATTAACGACAATGTGCTGGCGGTGAAAGACGGACAGGAACTGTCGCTCGGAGAGGGTACCACACTGAAGTTCACCCTCACCCCCATGGTACACTGGCCCGAAACCATGGTTACTTATCTGCAGGAAGAAAAAACACTGTTCAGCGGCGATGCCTTCGGCTGTTTCGGCGCCCTCAACGGCGCTGTGGTGGACAGCGACATGGATACTGCGCGCTACTTTCCCGAAATGCTGCGCTATTACAGCAACATCGTAGGCCGCTACGGCATGTTCGTGCAGCGTGCGCTCAAGAAACTCGCAGATGTGGAGATTGATGTAATTTGCCCCACCCACGGCCCGGTATGGAAGTCACGGATAGCCGAAGTGGTGGACCTTTACGACAAACTAAGCAGCTATACCCCGCTCGACAACGGCGTGACAATAGTCTACGGCACCATGTACGGCAACACACAGCGAATGGCCGAGGCCGCTGCCGAGGCTCTGGCCCGCGAGGGTGTAAGGGATATTGAGATGTTCAACTGCTCGGTGACCGACCTCAGCCACATACTTGCAGCTGCATTCCGTCACCGCGGTCTGATTATAGCCGCACCTACTTATTCCGACGGACTGTTCCCGCCCGTCAAAGCCTTCGTGGAGGCAATAGCGTTGCGCGGACTCAAGAATCGCGAGGTGCTGGTGTTCGGCTCTCATACATGGTCGCAGCGGGCCATCGACGTTATAAACGGGCATCTGGAATCCATAGTTGCCGAACCTGTGGCCGAAGCCGTGAACAACCGCCAGGCCCCCGGTCAGAAGGTGCTTGATCAGTGTCGCGAAAAAGCCTGTCTGCTGGCCGCCCGGCTTGTGTGACCGGCATTGTTTTGCAGAACCTTATTGCATTGTACTAAGAATAAAGCCTATTATGGTCGATTCAGACTAAAAAAAGCGCCACTGTATGTGTAGTGGCGCTTTTTGTGTTCGTTGAATTGTGCAGATTATTGGCGACCGCTTACAGTCATGCCTTTTTCGATTTTGGCAACCAGACCCTGGAGAACCTTGCCCGGGCCGAGCTCAATGAACTCTGTGGCGCCGTCGGCAACCATGTTGCGTACAGTCTGGGTCCAGCGTACGGGTGCGGTGAGCTGAGCCACCAGATTGGCCTTGATTTCGGCTGGGTCGGTGTGGGGCAGAGCGTCGACATTCTGATAAACCGGGCAAACCGGAGTGTGGAATTCGGTGCGCTCGATGGCTTCGGCCAGTTCGGCGCGTGCAGGCTCCATGCAGGGCGAGTGGAAGGCACCGCCTACCTTGAGCTTGAGGGCGCGCTTGGCACCGGCCTCGGTAGCCTTGGCGCAGGCTGCATCGATAGCCTCGACTTCGCCGGAGATAACCAGCTGACCGGGGCAGTTGTAGTTGGCGCATACAACCACGCCGTTGACAGACTCGCATATTTCTTCAACCTTTTCGTCGGCCAGAGCAATGATTGCTGCCATGGTCGAAGGTTTGAGTTCGCAAGCCTTCTGCATGGCATTGGCGCGTGCGGCAACCAGCTTGAGGCCGTCCTCGAAGCTGAGGGCGCCGCTTGCTACCAGGGCCGAGAACTCGCCCAGCGAGTGGCCGGCAACCATATCGGGCTTGAACTCTTCGCCCAGGCCCTTGGCCAGGATTACGCTGTGCAGGAACACTGCGGGCTGGGTTACGGAGGTTTTCTTCAGGTCGTCTTCGGTACCGTTGAACATCAGGTCGGTGATACGGAAACCGAGAATATCGTTGGCTTTTTCAAAAAGGTCGCGAGCTTCGGCATTGTTTTCATACAGGTCTTTGCCCATGCCTACAAACTGTGCGCCCTGTCCGGGAAAAACGTAAGCTTTCATAAATTTTCTTTATTGTTGGTAAATTTAGACTGCAAAGGTACGGAATTTTCCGCAAATATTGTGTAACTTTACGCTGAAAACAACACCGTTACAAGCATGACACATTTCATTCTCAATTCAATGCCGCTGTTTTTTGGCAATATAAGGGGCACTCAGCTGCTGATAATAGTACTTGTGATTCTGCTGCTTTTCGGCGGCAAGAAGATTCCCGAACTGATGAAAGGTCTGGGCAAGGGCGTACACTCGTTCAAGCAGGGCCTTGAAGAGGCCAAGGCCGAAATGAACAAGCCGGTTGATAAACCATCCCGGCCCGAGGAGAGCGAACCCAAAGGCAAGGATCGCAGCGAATGAGCGGGGAAAATATGACCTTCTGGGATCATCTCGACGAACTGCGCGGGGTGCTTGTGAAGATTGCCATACTGCTGGCTGTGCTGGCAGTGGGTTGCTTCGTGGCCATGCCGCGCCTGTTCGACGATGTGATTCTGGCTCCCTGTAATGCCGATTTTCCTCTTTACCGTGGTCTTGACGCTCTGGCTCGGCTGTGGCCCGGCTCAATTGAGCTACGGCCCGATTTTCATGTCGAGCTGGTGAGCGTGGAGCTGACCTCACAGTTTATGATTCATGTGAGCGCCTCGCTGTGGATGGCTTTCGTACTCGGCTTTCCCATGATAATATACTTGCTGTGGAGTTTCGTTGCTCCGGGCTTGTACGACAGTGAGAAGCGTGGAGTACGCCGAGCTTTTGTGGCCGGAAATCTGATGTTTTTTCTCGGTATGGCCACAGGATATTTTCTGGTATTCCCTATAGCCGTGCGATTTCTGGCCGACTATTCGCTGAGCGACAAAATCCGGACTATGGTATCGCTCGATTCGTATATGGACAACTTTTTCACCCTGCTGCTTCTGATGGGCGCCATATTCGAACTGCCTATGCTGGCGTGGCTTTTAGGCAAGATGGGCTTTTTGACACGCGGCTTTTTCAGCCGTTACCGCCGTCATGCCATAGTGGTGCTGCTGATAGTTGCCGCTGCTGTGACTCCTACCGGCGATCCCTTCTCGCTCATGGCGGTATTCCTGCCCATCTACGCCCTGTGGGAATTCAGCCGGCGCCTGGTGCCTGCCGATACTGTTGCTTGCTGACATTTTGCCGGGATAACAAGGCATTTGGTTGGTTTGATTTTCTTAATATGCGGGAGTGTTGTTCTATAGTGATAGAATTTTGATGTTATTAACAAATCTTAACTACATGAATGTTATAAACATTTAAAAAAGCAGTATATTTGCGAAGTCGCGACAAGGGTAGGACGGCCCATAAAGATTTAGCTATAAATCAAATGATAGCCAATCCTATTACCATTTACTAACAAATACTTTGCAAAAATATGAAAGTATCCAAGAACTTACTGCTTTTTGCTTTGGCAGCGTTGTCAGTAGGCCCGGGTGTTTTTGCCTCCCGACAACCGGCTAAGGCTTCTGCCGACTTACCCATTGTTTATGGACTTCAGTCCGGTTCTTCCGGGCTTTATACGATTCCGCTATCAGAAAACTCCGATTTCTCAAAAACGACTGAGTTTGGGGCTGAAATCAATTATTCGGGAGTGAACACTCCTGATTTTTATGCAGGCTTCCATCAGGAAAGTTTTTTTGGAATGACCTATTTTATATACTACACTGTAGATGTTGAAACAGGCCGAATACTGAATTCCAACGATGATATTGATGACCCTGACGCAGCATGCGACATGACGTATGATGCAACTACAGGCAAAGTATACGGACTATCTTACACCGCCGACGGCGAAGGTGCCGCTCTCGCCGAATATTCGCTTACGCGCAGTTCTGCCGAAAAAAATCTCATCGGCGGCCTTCCCGGCGAATGGAATGCCATAGCAGCCGACAAAAACGGTGTTATCTACGCTATTGACTCGGCAGGCGACCTCTACATTCTCGACAAGACAAATGCGTCGCATACAAAGGTAGGCTCGACCGGCATCAATGCTTCCAACTTAGGCTCGGCTGAGTTTGACCTCGCTACAAACCGGCTGTACTGGTCGTTTTATAACAGCACATCCTCAGGTATTTGTGAGGTGAATACCTCCACAGGTCAGGCGACGTTGCTCTGTAATTATCCTGAACACAACAAGGTTATAGGCCTTTATATTCCCGCGGTGACTGCCTCAGCCCGGGCCCCGGGAGCGCCCGAAAATCTCAGCGCCAATTTTGTGGACGGAAGTCTGCAGGGAACCATTACTTTCGATGCTCCGGACTTTGATTTCTCAGGGGCGACTGCCCAAGGTGAGCTGACTTATAAAGTAAGCATAAACGGAGTCGAATACACTGCAGGCCGGACTGCATTCGGAGCCAAAGGCATCAGGGTCAATTACACTGCTCCGTCGCCGGCCGAATATGAGATAAGTGTAGTGTTGTCGAACTTAGCCGGCGACAGCCCTGTTGCCTCCGTCAGAACCTTTATCGGCGCCGGTATGCCAAATTCGCCCGAGGACGTGGCTGCGGTTTACGACGCAGCGGCAGGAACCGTAAATATCAAGTGGAGTGCCGTGACCGAAAGTATCGACGCCGGCTATTTCGACGCCTCGATGGTTTCCTATAAGGTAGTTCGCAGCGACGGTGCCGTTATCGCCGGGGAAACTGCCGGAACCTCGGTGACAG
This sequence comes from uncultured Muribaculaceae bacterium, assembly GCA_910586455.1. Classification (GTDB taxonomy): domain Bacteria; phylum Bacteroidota; class Bacteroidia; order Bacteroidales; family Muribaculaceae; genus CAG-873. Next base: position 23,984 of record CAJUHX010000019.1, read on the forward strand.
ACAATGTCGGTCAGCCTGAAGACCTGGTTGTGTACAGTTACGGCGTGACCGCGTTATTTGATGGGCGTGAGTCCGTGGCTTCGACCTCGAACAGTGTGGCTCTCGGAAGCGTGGTGCCTCCCTATTCAAATAATTTCAGCGAAGGTTTCGGCGGTTTCTCGGCTATCGACGCCAACGCCGATTCAAAAAACTGGTCATGGTATCAGGTTTATCATTCAGGTTGTGCCTTTGTTCAGCACAATAACGATGTCGATAAGGATGACTGGCTCTTTACTGTGCCTCTCCGACTCGAGGCCGACAAGCTGTATATGCTCAAATTCAATGCCTGGGGTACGGCTACGCTGCCCGAACGTATTGAAGTTAAACTCGGAAAGTCGGCTGCAGCCGGCTCAATGACTACGACAATACTGAACCCGACACTTCTCTCTGACTATGACAATACTCCGGCGTTTAACGAACCTGTTGTGGTACATGAGCCGGGAATCTATTATATCGGTTTCCATGCCATCTCAGACAAGGGCATGTTCAATCTCTATCTCGACGATGTTGAAATCTCGGGGGCAATGACTGCCGAAGGGCCGGCGGCTCCTGCCGACTTCACCGTGACTCCGGCGGCCGGCGGAGCCAAGATTGTCACGCTTGCCTTCACGGCTCCTGACAAATCTGCCGGTGGTATCATGCTCAGAAGCCTCGACAAGATTGAGATTTACCGCGGAGAAGACCTTGTCAAGACTTTTGTGGACCCTGAGCCGGGAAGCAGAATGACGTATGATGACCGGTTGTCATTTAACGGCGATGTCAGCTATACGGTTCTGGCCTATAATATCGCCGGTGCCGGACTGTCGGCCACGGGGTCATGCTTCTGTGGTGTTGACCTGCCTATGGATACGGAGTCGCTCTCGGCTGTTGAAACCTCAAATCCGGGTGAGGTAACAGTAACATGGACTCCGGTGACTGCCGACATCCGCGGCACGGCTCTTACCGAAGATATGGTTACATACGACCTTCTTCGTTGGGATTACGGTAAATGGAATCTTGTGGCCGACGGGTTGACCGGAAACTCCTACACGTTCACTGCTGTTGCCGATGGTTCGCAGGATTTTGTCCAGCTCATAATATATGCCCGCAACGATGCCGGTCAAAGCAACGGCACACAGGCAGAAATGATTGCGGTCGGAACTCCCTATGATGCTATTGCCGAATCATTTGCCGACCGAAAACTGAGCTATGTCTGGCGTGTCGGAAAGAAAAATGGTGGAGAATGGAAGATGCTCGACGATACTACAGTCACCGGCCTGAAATCCTATGATAACGACAACGGATTCATGGGATGCGGTGGATCTGCCGTTGACGACTGTGGTGACTTGTTATCGGGAAAAATCGACCTACGCAATATGTCGGCTCCAGGCCTTAAATTCTATGTCTACAATATTCTCGACGACGAGTTGGAACCGGACTTAAATGAAGTCAAGGTACAGATCAAGACTACCGATAGTGATTTGGTTGAAATATTCAGCAATTCGATTTCAGGGATTGTCGGTGCAGACGCGCCGGCCGGATGGTATCGAGTGACTATACCATTGTCGGAGTTCAAAGACAACGTAATCCAGTTCCAGATTTCGTTTGTATTGAAAACTTATTTCTGGAATTATATTGACTGTATTGAGGTTGACAATATTCCTGACCGTGATCTGGTGGCCACAGACATCTCCGCCCCTGAGTATGTTGAGCAGGGCGACAGTTTCGAACTCAACTATAGTGTCAGGAACGACGGCACATCGGACGCTTCGGACTGGACTGCCGAGCTTTTCGCCGATGGCGAACTTGTAGCGACCTTCCCCGGTGAAACAATACCGGCTCTCTCGCTTGCTTCATTTACTGCAGAACATTCTTTAAATCAGTTTGCTGAAGATGCTGTCAGATATGAACTTAGGATTGTCTACAGTGGTGACGAAAATACTGATAACAACCACTTCGATGCTGTTAGCATAATTCCTGCAGTGTCAAACCTGCCGCGTGTAAGAAATCTCAGCGCCAAGGATTCGGATGGTGTGATCACTCTGACCTGGGATGAACCCGACCTGACCACGGCAGCTCCCGAGGTTGAAACTGCCGATTTTGAAGATGGCCTGCCGTTTGAGCATTTCTATAACGACTGGACATTTATTGACGTAGATATGTCGCCGGTCGGTGCCTTTGCCTCCTCCTCAGGTGATGAGGTGGTCGAGATTCCGGGAATCTATCCCGGAGCTACCGAATGTGCCTTCTTTGTGTTTGATTCTTCTGCCGATGGGTTTGACGAATCGTTTGCCGCCCACTCGGGTGCACAATTTCTGGCCGGACTCTATAACTTTTATGGAAACCCCAACGATGACTGGGCTATTTCACCCGAGATATACAGCGGAGGTCAGCTCGTGAGTGTATGGCTCAGAAGTTATCTTAATTACTATCCCGAAGCTGTCGAACTATGCTATTCCGACGGTTCTCTCGCACCCGGTGATTTTGTAGTTGCCAAGTCAATAAATGCAGTTCCCGGTCGCTGGACACGCTATGAGGTCTATTTACCGGCCGGCGCTTCAAGATTTGCTGTTCATTACTGTTCGACCTATAATATGATGATTATGGTCGATGACATCAGCTATTCGCCTGTGACAGGCCGTATGCCTGATTTGAAAATCAAGGGCTACAATATCTGGCGCGACGGCGTGAAGGTCAATTCCGAGCCGGTGACTAACTGCGGATATACTGACAATCCCGAGCTGGGACAACATGAGTATTTCGTGACTACTGTTTACGACTCAGGCGAGTCCGGTCGATCGGATATAGTTGTACCGGACGTGTCGGGTGTCAAAGCTCTCGAAACCGGTATATTTATCGGTTCTGAAAACCACTTGATTATAGTACGTGGAGCGGCTGATTCGCTTGTGACTGTCTGCGGTGTCGACGGTCGCGTCATCCACAATGGCAGTGGAGATGTCAGCCTGAATGTCGTACCCGGCGTTTATGTGGTCAAGGCTGGTGTTCGGGTTGCCAAAGTGCGTGTTGACTGATTTTTATTGATTTCAAAATAAAGACAGCCCGCCTGTGTGGTGGGCTGTCTGCAATATGTCTTATTTGTGCTTATTGTTTGGGCCTGATGGTCTTGCGTGGTTTCATACGCAGGGGGTCGAAGCCGTTGCCGTATACGCTGCGGGCTTCCGACTGGATTATGTATGCGCCCTCGTCGATGCGGCGCACAATCTCGTAGATGCGGTCGGCATCGTACTGGCGGCACCATACTATGAGCATGGTGCGCGACTCGCCTGTCCAGAATCCGTGGCCGTCGAAAGTGGTTACGCCGCGGCCTGATTCGTGAGCGACGCGGTCGGCTATTTCGTGCCATTTGGGCGAGAGTATCAGAAACTGTATGGTCTGCTTGTCGGAGTTCACTATGTAGTTGGCCAGGAACGAATATATGGCAATCGAAGCCCAGCCGTAGATTATGGTCTGCACGCGGGCCTGGATGCGGGCGTCCATGTCGCCGTCGAATGGCAGGAAGAACGAGCATGTGACTATGGCCACGTCGATAATCATCATGGTGCGTCCGATACTGATGTTCGATTTCTTTTCAAAAATTGCCGCCACAATGTCGGTACCTCCGGCCGAACCTTTGTGGGCGTAGTACAGCCCTATGCCGAGGCCGCAGATGGCCGAACCCATCAGCACACTCATGGTGGTGTCGGCCACTATTGGTGCATGCGAGGTGAAATAGCCTTCGATGGCGCCTATTATGGCCGAGAGCAGTGTGGCGCCGAATACGGTGCGTATCACGAACTTGCGCCCCAGCAGCCTGAACCAGCCAATAAGCATCATGATGTTTACCACATACATGGTTACTGCCACAGGCACCAGTCCGCCGGTGGCGAAGTACACCAGGGTGCTGAAGCCGGCCATGCCGCCGACCACAATTTCGTGGGGCAGTATGAACACGGTAAAGCCGATGGCATAGAGTGCCATGCCGGCAACGATTATAAGGTAATCGCGAAAGTCGGGGTGAGAGTAGATGCGTAGATTCTGCAGTTGCATGGTAGCTTGGATTTAAGTTCCGCAAATGTACGAATATTTTTTGAAATCCAAAATGATTTTCTGCATCATATCCCCGCAATGCCGCTTATGTGTCTGAAACATTTGGCGCTTTATTTGTTTGGTATATATAAACTTTATTGTGATTCTATGAAAAGTTCTGATGAAAGGCCACGCCCCGAAACCGCACCGCATTATCCGGTGCTGGTGATATTTTCTGCAATCATAGCCGGCGGACTGCTGTACGGGCTTTTGTCGAAGACTCCCGAGGAGGCCGAACTTGAGGCAATCGAGCAGGCTCGGGAGATTGGTCTTGCCGATACCGTGAACATGGTGCTCGACGACGGTTCGGTTTACGAGGGTACTGTTATAGCCGGGTCGTCGACTCCGCACGGCCACGGCATTCTGGCCCGCGACAGTGTATACTACGAGGGCGACTGGCAATATGGTGCCCTGCCGTGGGGGCGCCGCAGTAGCGAGGATGCCGTGTACACGGGGTGTTTCGACGACCGTTTGCGGAGCCATGGCTATGGTATTGTCAACTATTCGCGCAGCTATATCGAAAGCCGGCAGAACAGCACTGCTTCGGGGGCGGATGTGATTCGCTATTATGCCGGTAACTGGAATCACGATGTAATGGACGGTCTGGGCCGTGCATTCATGGCCGACGGCTCGCAGTTGTTCGGTACTTTTAAGAACGGAGTGTTCCAGCCTGTCAAAGGCGCGGCATACAATGTCGGCGACCGGGTGTACGGCATCGACCTTTCGCACCACAACCGCAATATCGACTGGGCCAACCTGGCTTTGTACTGCGATGCCAAAGGCAATGTGTATCAAAAGTCGCCCGGCAAGCGCCGGTATATGCAGCCGGTTTCGTTTGTGTACATGAAAGCCACCGAAGGTGCCAACCATGTGGATACAACCTATGCGCGCCGAGCGCTTGAGGCCGACCGGCACGGCATAGCCAAAGGAGCATACCACTTCCTGCGCCTTGGTTCTCCGATTGACGAGCAGGTGCGGAATTTTGTACAGACGGTCAACTGGCAGCCCGGCGACATGCCTCCGGCTCTGGACGTGGAAATTCCTGCCGAACTGCGCAAGTACGGTACCTCAGGCGTGTTCGAGTGGCTCGAGGCTGTGGAGAACGAACTCGGGGTGAGGCCAATTATATATACCGGCGACAATATCCGGGCGAAGTATCTGGCCAAAGACCCGCGTTTTTCCAAGTATGAGTGCTGGATTGCCCGATATAATCCCAAAGGCCCCGACAGCGGCGACTGGCAGATATGGCAGATGTCAGACCGCGGGCGCGGTTCGGGCCATTCGGGTAATATCGATATAAATCTGTTTGGCGGCAGCCACGAGGACTTCAACAACTACCGCCGCGATGTAGCCCTGCGTTGACCCTTCTCTACAATATATAATAATGTATACAATATACTTAATATGAAATACGACAATATCAAAGGTATAATATTCGACTACGACGGTACTGTGGATATACGCGGCGACCGCTGGGCCGAAGTGATGCTCGAGGCCTTCCGCAGCAACGGTATCGAGCTAAGCCTGCCTGCTCTGAAATATACTGCCGAGGCTGTAGGCACATATCTGATTAGCGACGATCTCATACAGCCTACCGATGATTTCACAGCAATGATGCGCACCTGCGCCCGGCTGATGTTGCAGCGCCTGTCCGACAACTATCAGATTGGCTCGCGTTTTACCGATACCTCTGCTACGGCCGACGCCATAGCCCGGTACTGCCTGAGCTATATGAACGCAATGTTCGAAGTCGACCGGCCAGTGATAGCCGCTTTTGCCGCCCGCTTCCCGCTGGTGCTGGTAAGCCGCTACTATCCCAACTTCGGCGCTATGCTCGATGAGTTCGGCCTGTCGCAGTACTTCCGGCATATAATACAGAGCCGCGACACCGGTACTGATGCCGGCGACGGCGACATCATATTCCGTGGGGTCGAGGCTCTGTCGCTGCCTGCCGCCGAGATACTGGTGATAGGCGGCAGTCTGCGCAGCGACATAGGTCCGGCTCTGGCTCATGGCTGCCGCGCACTATGGATAGCCGACAAGAGCCGAGCCGGCGATGCTCCCGACGGAGTGGCGCTCGCCGGTAGTCTGAGGGCAGCTCTGAAACTGGTTTAGTAACAAATCACTCTTTACAAAACTTTACAGAATATGATTGGAAGCATTGCTAAATTAACCTAAATACACAATTACGCCGCGGTATTAAGATAAATTTGCAAATATTTAGTTTGTTTATACTAATTATATTTTTACAATTGAGAAAACATTTATACTTTTGCAGGCAAACTCCAAGAAGGCCTCCGCAACGAGGCCTTGTTTAACCTTGAAAAAAATAAAAAAAAATAACCATCAAACTTCTTGCATTATGAGCAAAAGCAATGTAAAACCTGCAGAAGGTAAGCTTGGTGTTATGGTAGTAGGCCTCGGCGCCGTTACCACCACCTTTATGACCGGTGTACTTATGGCCCGCAAAGGTCTGACCAAGCCCGTCGGCAGCATGTGTATGTACGACAAAATCCGTGTAGGTGAAGGAGAAGACAAAAAGTACCTGAAATATAATGACATCGTTCCTATCGCTGACCTGAACGACATTGAGTTCGCAGCATGGGACGTTTATCCCGCCAACGCATACGAGTCGGCTATCAACGCCGAAGTTCTCAAGGAAAAGGACATCAACCCCGTACGCGAGGAACTCGAAGCCATCAAGCCCCTCAAGGCTGCTTTTGACCACAACTACGCCAAGCGCCTCGACGGTGACAACGTAATGGTGGGCAAGACCCGCTGGGAAATGGTTGAGGCTCTCCGCGAAGACATCCGCAAGTTCAAGGCCGAAAAGAACCTCGACCGCGTGGTTGTGCTCTGGGCTGCTTCTACCGAAGTTTATGTTCCCGTTGACGAAAAGGTACACTATCACCTGGCCGACCTCGAGGCTGCCATGAAGGCCGACGACAAGGAACACATCGCTCCCTCGATGTGCTACGCCTACGCAGCTCTGGTTGAAGGCGCTCCCTTCATCATGGGTGCTCCCAACACCACCGTTGACTTCCCCGCTATGTGGGAACTCGCCGAAAAAACCGGCATGCCCATCGCAGGCAAGGACTTCAAGACCGGCCAGACCCTCGTTAAGTCGGGCT
>CAJUHX010000020.1 GCA_910586455.1 uncultured Muribaculaceae bacterium
GTTCACACCCCTGCGACACCTCAACCGTTGGGTGGCCGTAGGCCCCTCGCTCGACCTGCAGTGGGACGAAGGCGCCAACCTGAATTCAAACCGGGTGGAAGGCTCTTACGGCGGCAATATGTTTTTCTACCGCCCCTCATTCGGCAGCCAGCTCAGCGCAGGTATCTCGGCCCATGCCGAACTCACCATGCCCATATTCAGTGTCAACGCCGGTCTGGGCTACGACTTTATAAAGCCGGCAGGCGATCGCCGCTTCTATCAGTCGCTGACCCTCAAAGCCTTTGTGTGGCGCGGCATATTTCTTAATGTGGGCTACCGCCTGAGCGAATTCAAGACACCGCAGAACCTTATGCTCGGCCTCGGCATACGGCTGTAGCCGCCATAGGAGATACAAAAAACATTTGGCAGAGTGAAAAAAAATCGCTAACTTTGCAGTCGCTTATAAAAAATCCCGCGTGTGATGGGAAATTAAGAGCAAACTTAATTTTGAGTAACACATTTTAAATCAGGAAAAAGCAATGAAAACTTTCCAACTCGCAGCCGAGCCCCGTACCGACCTCGGCAAGAAAGCCACCAAGGCTCTCCGCAAAGACGGTAAAATTCCCGTAGTGCTCAACGGCGGCGAAGTATTCGACCTCCCCTTCAACGGCGAACTCAAAGCCGGCGAAAAGCTGGTTGAAATCGGTAACGGTAAAGGTCTTATCACTACCGACCTCGTAGTCAGCAACGAAGATGTACGCAAGCTCATCTATACCCCCGACATCTTTGCTGTAGAACTCGACTACAACGGCCAGAAGCGTATGGCCGTACTCAAGGACATCCAGTTCCACCCCGTAAAAGATGTAGTTCTTCACCTCGACTTCCTCGAAGTAAACGACAAGAAGCCCGTGGTAATCGAAGTTCCCGTGAAGCTCGAAGGCCACGCCGAAGGTGTAAAAGCCGGTGGTAAGCTCGCCCTCTCGATGAAGAAACTCAAGGTTAAAGCCATCTATACCGACGTGCCCGAACGCCTCGTTATCAACGTTGACAGCCTCGGTCTGGGCAAGACTCTGCAGGTAGGCGAACTGAGCTTCGACAATCTCGAACTCGTAAACGCCAAGAACGCTGTTGTCTGCGCCGTTCAGCTCACCCGCGCCGCCCGTGGTGCCGCTGCAGCTGCCGCCGCCGGCAAGTAATCACCATCATTACCTCCATAGCTCCGCAATTATGAAATACCTTATTGTGGGCTTGGGCAATATCGGTGACGAATACCGCAACACCCGCCATAACATCGGGTTTATGATATTGGATGCCTTAGCCGAGGCATCCAATATTTCTTTTAGCACCGAGCGTTATGGCGATGTGGCACGTATGCGTCTGAAAAACAAACAGCTGGTTTTGCTCAAACCCTCCACATACATGAACCTCAGCGGCAATGCCGTAAGATACTGGAAAGAAAAAGAAGGCATCGCTACTGACCATATTCTTGTGCTGGTCGACGACATAGCCCTGCCTTTCGGAGCCATAAGGCTCAAGCCGTCGGGCAGCGACGCCGGGCACAACGGACTCAAAAATATAGCGCAGATGCTCGGCACCCAGACATATCCGCGCCTGCGTTTCGGCATTGGCAACGACTATGCCCGAGGCTGCCAGGTAGACTATGTATTGGGCAACTTCACCCTCGACCAGCGGCAGCAGCTGCCCGTACGCATAGGCCATGCCATTGATGCAATGAAAGAATTTGTTCTCGCCGGCATTGGCAACGCCATGTGCAATTACAACAACAAATAAATGACAGTAAGCCTTATCATATCGACGTACAACCGGCCCGACGCTCTGGCCCTATGCCTTGATTCGGTACTGCGCCAGACCCGCATGCCCGACGAAGTGATTGTGGGCGACGACGGATCGGACGAACGCACCCGACGCATTATCGACGACTTCGCGGCCCGCTGTCCGGTACCTGCAGTACACCTGTGGCATGCCGACGAAGGCTTCCGACTGGCCATGATGCGCAACAAGTGCATAGCACGCGCCTGCGGCGACTATATCGTGCAGGTCGACGGTGACGTGGTTCTTTCGCGCCACTTCATCTCCGACCATGCAGCCGCAGCTTTGCCGGGCCATTACGCCAAAGGCTCCAGACTGCGGCTAAATCCTGCGGCCACAGCCCGCGCCTGCGCCTCAGGCCGCATAAGCCGTCTGTTCAGCCCGCTGGCTCCGTCGCTGTTAAAAGACCGCGAGAAAGCTCTGCGCCTGCCGCAAGCCATGGCAGTGCCATTGTCGCACCGCTACCACACCCGCGGCACCGGACTCGGGGCCAACCTGGCATTCTGGCGCAGCGACTTGCTGGCCATAAACGGCTACGACGAGGCTTTCGAGGGCTGGGGAGGTGAAGACAACGACCTGGAACTACGTCTGCAGGCCGCCGGAGTGAGGACATTCAAGCTCTTCCGCTGCGGTCTGGTGCGGCATCTGTGGCACCGCGAAAGCGCAAACCCCAATCTCGAAAAATCGCTCAATTATATTAAACAGAAACTCGCCGGCGGCGAAATACGGGCTGCCCGCGGACTCGATAAATATCTCTGACCAATGCCATCCGAAGTTAGAATCGACAAGTGGCTCTGGGCCGTGCGAGTGTTCAAGACCCGCACCATAGCCACCGAGGCCTGCAAGAAAGGCCGTGTAAGTGTAGGAGTCGACAATTCGACTCCCATTAAGCCCTCGCGAACCATAAAGGTGGGCGATGTAGTTAATGTACGCAAACCACCGGTGACATATTCATTCCGCGTTCTGGCGCTAACCGAAAACAGGCTCGGAGCCAGACTGGTGCCCGAGTACATGGAAAACATAACTCCGCAGAGCCAGCTCGACCTGCTCGAAGTTGTAAAGATATCCGGATTCATCGACCGACGGAAAGGGCTCGGACGCCCCACCAAGCGCGAAGGCCGCGAACTGAGCAAATTTACCTCCGACATATCCGACGGCTGGGACTTCGACTTCGATTTTGACGACGAGGACGACGAGGATTAGAGCCGTTTCGCACAAAACCAGCGAATAATTTGTTGATATAACATTAATTCACTACATTTGCCAATATGAAACAGACTAATCCGAAATCGCTGTGGCTTTTAATGCTCACAGCCACACTGATGCTTACACTGCAGAGTTGCGACAACGACGAACCCTACTATGGCGAAAGCAGCTGGTTCGCCGGCAGGGCTTTCGCGGCATACGCACATCCGGGTGCATATAACGACCTGTGGGTGATTGACTTCTTTTGGAACGGCGAATTTCTTGTATCGCCTTGCGACCCCGACGGCAACGCCATTCCGGGTCTGGAAATCTACGAAGGCACATACTCGGTGAACTACGACCTCGGACGTATATACCTCAGCTATTACGGATACTCCATGAACTCGGTATGGACCTTCCGCTGGTGGGACCAATACGATCCCTACACCGGAACTTATCCCGACATGGAAATATATACAGCTCCCGGCAGAGGGCCTCTCGACAATCTCACATTCACTCCATTCTAACTGTAGACAAATGCCTGAAAAAATCTCTCTCCCGCTGCGCTCCGACGGAACCAATGCTTTCATAGGGCCCGAAATACGGCAGATTGTAATAATCGGCGCCAACGGCTCCGGAAAATCTCGTTTCGCAAACAGACTTATCGACGACTTGGGCCAAAAGGCGTTCCGAATTTCGGCACTCGAAGCTCTGTACGGCAAACGACGCCTGAGCACGGTTCCGTCAGTCGATACTCTCTTCGAGCAGGCCGGTCTGCATGACCAGGACGGCAGCCAGTTCGAACACATTCTCGCCCTGCTGATGCACGACGAAATGGTGAACCTGATAGGCTACAAGCTGGCATTGGCCGAACGGCCCGAACGGGCCCGCCTGCGCCCCACCCGACTCGACCGTGTAATAAATCTGTGGCAGGAGGTGTTTCCGGGCAACCGCGTGCTTATCGAGAGCGGAAAGGTGCTGTTTGCCCGAGGCCTCGACAACAGCGCATACTCGGCAGTACGGCTAAGCGACGGCGAGCGCGCCGTGCTTTTCTATGCCGGTGCCATACTCTATGCACCCGCCAACAGCGTAATTATTGTCGACTCGCCCGAAATTTTCCTGCATCCGTCAATGATTCAGTCGCTGTGGAACCGCCTTGAAATGCTGCGCCCCGACTGCCGCTTCGCCTACACAACCCACGACCTGGAATTTACTTCGACCCGCACCGGCTCCCAGGTGATATGGGTGCGCGACTACGACGCCGCATCGCAGAAGTGGGACTACATGCTGCTGCCACCCGACTCTCCACTGACCGACGACATGTACCGAGCCCTTATCGGTGCCCGCAAGCCGGTGATGTTTATCGAAGGCGACGGCATACACAGCATAGACTCCAAACTATATCCGCTGATATTCCAGGACTACAGCGTAAAATCGCTGGGCAGCTGCAACAAAGTAATAGAGGCCACCCGCACATTCAACGACCTCAACGCCATGCACCATAACGATGCCGTTGGCATTGTAGACCGCGACCGACGCGACGAACGCGAAGTAGCCTACCTGCGACGCAAGCGCGTGATGGTACCCGATGTTGCCGAAATCGAAAACATACTCATGCTCGAGGAGATTGTCCGCGCTGTAGCTCGCTACAGCAAACACAATCCCGACAAAGTTTTTACCAAAGTAAAACGCAGCATACTCCTCCAGTTCAAAACCGACCTCCACCGGCAGGCCCTGCAGCACACGCGGCACCGTGTAAAACAGACCGTGGAATACCGCATCGACGGCCGCTTTACAAGCATTGGCCAGCTGGAAAGCCACATGGACGCTCTTAAACGCGAGATTAACCCGCGTGGTCTGTACGAAAACTTCTGCCGCGAGTTCAAGCGCTACCTCGACGAGAGCGATTACCGCAGCGTGCTGCGGGTATACAACCAGAAATCCATGATTCCCGCCAGCAATGTGGCCGGCCTGTGTGGTTTCTCCGGCAAAGACCAGTATATATCGGTGATACTCGAGATTCTGCGCGGCAAAAGCGCCGAGGCCGACGAGATACGCCGCGCCGTAACTGCCTGCTTCGGACTGTAGTGAGTGCAAACCACTTCAATCTACGTGTAATACACTTTAAGACTGACGGCCCCGACACATTTTCGCTTTCATCAGCAAAAAATATCATTATGCTCTAATTTGTTCAGGTAAAAAAAATGTGTTAATTTTGCAGTGGAATCCGACAATACACTGACAGTTACAATGAAAATCATCGCAGAAAGCAGCAGTACACGCACCGAATGGTCACTCGTCGATGGCGACCGCATTGTCGAACACGCATTTACCACCGGTCTGAACCCATACTTTCAGTCGCGCCGCGAAATTTCGCACAGCATCCGCCTTGAACTGCCGGAGGCCTTTTTCCGCCGCCGCTGGGATCATGTATACTTCTACGGCGCCGGTTGCGCCACTATCGAAAAATGCAAAATTATCGAGTCGTCGCTGGTAGCCCAGTTCAAAACGCCGGTGACAGTACACAGCGACCTGCTGGGAGCGGCCCGCGGTCTGCTTGTACGCGAGCCCGGCCTTGCATGTATCATAGGCACCGGTTCGAACTCATGCTTCTACGATGGTGAGGAAATCATAAAAAACGTAAGCCCGCTTGGCTTTATTCTGGGCGACGAAGGTTCGGGAGCGTATATGGGCAAGATACTTGTGGCCGATGTGCTCAAGGGGCTGGCCCCGGCGGCACTGACCGATGAATTCTACGAGAACTTCAACGTAAGCCACAACCTGCTTATGGACGACGTGTACACCAACTCGCTGCCTAACCGCGCTCTGGCCCGCTACGCCACATTTCTGGTGCAGCACATAAACGAGCAGTACGTACACGACCTGGTGTACGATGCTTTCAGCCGCTTTTTCAGCCGCAATATCATAGCCTACGACTATAAATCGTATCCGATAAACTTTGTAGGCTCGGTGGCAGTAAATTTCCGCGACATACTTACCCGTGCAGCCACCGATTTCGGCGCTTCCGTAGGCAAGGTCATACGCTATTCAATGCCCGGGCTGATAGAGTTCCATAAAAACGACTAATCGCCTTCGACACTCCTCTGTGCCTCATCGGCGTTGACACTGTCGGCTATCTCGCCAAGTCTGGCATTATAATAAGTGGCTGCCTGTGCGGCCACTGCCTTGCGGTCGATTCGCGCACTACGCATAGGCAGAACCATATACAGTACCGCTGCCGCTATCAGCGCCACGGTACCAAGCAATATCCATATCCATCTGTATCTTGCGGATTTCATAACGTAGTTAAAACACCCGCTCCGGCCCGTTAGTTCAACATCATCATGGACATACAGCACCACTTAGCAAAGATACCCCGCTGGCTCGCCACCGCACTGGTTGTGGCCGCCATACTTTATGCCACTATTGCGCCGCATCCGGTAGGCGCCGATGAACTGCCGCTGTTTCCCGGAGTTGACAAGGTAGTACATTTCATTATGTTCGCCACTCTGGCGGCGGCTTTACTGTTCGATTTGTCGCGCAGCAAAAAAGCCACATCCGCGGGCCGGGTGATGACCGTGGCGGGTGTGGCTGCTGTACTTTTCGGGGCTATTGACGAGCTGCTGCAGGAATGTCTTACCGACAACCGCAGCGGCGAAGTACTCGACTGGCTCGCCGATGCCGGCGGCGTGGCTGCCGTACTGCTTATTTTTTCTGCATGGCGGCTGCGACATCAGCCTTAAGCTCGTCGCCCTGCTTGTCGCGGCTGACGATGGTTCCGTCCGGAGCTATGAGCATTATGCACGGAATGCCTGTAATGCCGTAAATGTCGGTAGGAATCTGCTGTGCATCGAGAATGGTATCCCATGTAAGGCCTTCCTCTGCTATAGCTTCCTTGGTATCCTCGGGATCATCCCATACGGCGACCCCCACCACATCGAGGCCCTTGTCTTTGTACTGCCGGTAAATTTCTTTCAGCACAGGCAGCTGACGGCGGCATGGACCGCACCAGCTGGCCCAGAAATCAACCAGCACATATTTGCCTTTGCCCACATAGTCGCTCAGACGCTTTGTCTTACCTTGATAAGTCACGGCAAAGTCGCGGTATTTATTGCCGGGCTGAGTTGCCAGACGGTTGGTTACCGCCTGAGCAGCTTTAGCCACACGCTTATATGAACCGAGGCGGGGATTGTCGCTTACAGTCTTGAGCAGTTGCTCCGGTTCCATGAACTGCTGGGCCTCAAAGAAGCAGAAATAGCCCAGAGGATTGTCGATATTCTCGTTCATGGCATTAATCATAATCTGCCCGAATCGGTCGTAGATGGCCTGCTGCTGCGCCTCGGACTGAGCCGACCTGAATTCCTTAACAAGTTCGGCCTGTGTCTGCTGCAGTTCGTTGAAGCGGTCGTTGAGCATCGAGCCGGCCACGCTGCCATCCTGCGGGCGAAAAACCATCGAGCCGCCTTCAAGCACAAACTGCGCGCGCGGACGACGTTCGCCTTTCACCATCAGTCCGGCGGGCACAAGCTCGTCTATCACACCGGTGAACTCCACTTTCTCTCCGCTGATTACAGCCGAGTCGAGGTGCTGTGCGGTGTCGTAGTTAATCAGAAACAGTGTATCGCCCTGCTGGTCGGCCCCTACAGGTACTATTATTTTATATTTTTCGGTGGTGTCGGCCATAGCCACACCGCAGCCGAGCAGCAATGCAGCCGTCACAGCAATAATTGAGTTGTATAGTTTCATTGTACAAAATATTTATTCTTACAAATTTAACAACAATATTTTGATTTTGGTCATTTTCAGTGAACCATTATGCCCATTTTTGCATTTTTTTTATTAAGTTTGCATCGCAAATACACTCTCTCCATTCATACTCAACCCCAATATGACTAATCAGAACTCTGTCAACAAATACCTCGAAGCATCGATAGCCGGCAATTGGGAGCATCTGGCGCTCACTGATTTCCAGGGCGTTTCGTTCCAATACCGCGATGTCGCCCGCAAGGTGGCGAAACTTCATCTGCTCTATGAGCACGCCGGAATAAAACATGGCGATAAAATTGCCCTCTGCGGCAAGAATTCCTCACAGTGGGCAATCGCCCTGATAGCTACACTTACTTACGGTGCGGTGGCAGTGCCCATTCTGCACGATTTCAAACCCGACAACGTACAGCATCTGATCACACACTCCGAGGCCAAGTTGCTGTTTGTCGACAGCACTATATGGGAAAACCTCGACCCGGACTCAATGGCATCGCTTGAGGGCTCGCTTATGCTGAGCGACTTCTCGCTGCTGTTCTCGCGCTCCAAACCGCTTGCCGAGGCCCGCAAGACCCTGAACCAGCTGTTCGGCGACCGCTATCCCGAGCGCTTTACCCCGGCCGACGTCAAGTATTTCATACCTAAGCCCGACGACCTGATGCTGATCAACTACACCTCAGGCTCCACCGGATTCTCCAAGGGTGTTATGATTACTCAGCGTAACCTCTGGAGCAACCTTCAGTTCTGCATCGATCACCTGAAATTCCTCGGACCCGGCGACGGCATAGTATGTATGCTGCCATTGGCACACATGTACGGTCTGGTAGCCGATTTCCTGCACACATTCATCAAAGGCTGCCACATATACTTCCTTACCCGCACTCCTTCGCCCAAGGTAATCATGGATGCTTTCGCCACAGTACAGCCTAAAATGATTATCACCGTGCCGCTGATTATCGAAAAGATTATCAAAACCAAGGTGTTCCCGCTGCTCGACAAGCCGCTGATGAAGCTGCTGATGCACGTACCTTTTGTCGACGACCACCTGCTGGGCAAAATCAAGGAAAAACTCGAACAGACTTTCGGCGGCCGGTTGCAGCAGATGGTAATCGGAGGCGCCGGACTCAGCTCCGATGTTGAAACCTTTCTGCGCCGCATCCGCTTTCCGTTCACCGTGGGCTACGGCATGACCGAATGCGCTCCGCTTATTGCCTACGCCCCCTGGGACGAACAGCGTCCCGGCTCGTGCGGACGCGTGGTCGACCGCATGGAGTGCCGTGTCGACTCGGCCGACCCTTCAGTAACTCCCGGCGTGCTGTGGGTACGCGGCGACAATGTGATGGCCGGATATTTCCGTAACCCCGAGGCTACAAAAGCCGTAATGGCCGACGACGGCTGGATGAATACCGGCGATATCTGCTCAATCGACTCCGACGGATTCATATACATAAGAGGCCGCGACAAGACCATGATTCTCGGTCCCTCGGGACAAAACATCTATCCCGAGGAAATAGAACAGAAACTCAACAATCTGCCATACGTGGCCGAGTCGCTTGTAATCGACGAGGACGGCAAGCTGGTGGCACTGATTTATCCCGACTTCGACCTGGCCCACAGCCAGCATATTACCAACGAACAGATTGAAGACCTGATGGCTCAGAACATCAAGCAGCTCAATTCCGAACTGCCCTCATACAGCCAAATTGCACGCAAACGCATATTCCACGAGGAGTTCGAAAAAACTCCCAAGCGGTCAATCAAACGCTACCTCTACCAGCATTAGGCCATCAACATACGACCAATAATAAGCCAATGTACAATATACAGACCCTAAAAGAAAAAGTACTCGCAGGACAACTGCTGACCGACGACGAGGCATACGCCCTGCCGTCGTTCAGCAGCAGCGAACTACGCGAGGCCGCCGCCGAGATCACAGCCGCCATGTGCCCGGCCGAGTTCGAACCCTGCTCAATCATAAACGCACGCTCGGGCCGTTGCCCCGAAAACTGCAAATGGTGCGCCCAGTCGGCCCATCATGCCGCAAAATGCGAAATATACGACCTTGTGGACCACAAGGAATGTGTCGAGGCCGCCCGCTACAACCACGAGCGCGGAGTAAAACGATTCTCGCTGGTTGCCAGCGGCAAAAAGGTGAGCGGTGAAACTCTCAGGCGTATGTGTGCCATGCTCGACGATATACGCCGCGATGTAGGTATCGAGGTCTGTGCGTCAATGGGTCTGCTGGGCCACGACGAGCTGCAGCAGCTGAAAGACGCAGGTGTAAAACGCTATCACTGCAACCTCGAAACCGCGCCCTCGCACTTTGCCACCCTCTGCACCACCCATACCATCGACGACAAGCTGGCCACAATCCGCGCCGCCCACAGTCTGGGCATGGAAGTATGCTCCGGCGGCATCATCGGCATGGGCGAAACCATGCGCCAGCGTGTGGAATTCGCCCTCACACTGCGCAAGGCTCAGCCGGTGTCGATACCGATAAACGTGCTGTCGCCAATCCCCGGCACTCCGCTGGGCGACACTCCGCTGATAAGCGAGGACGAGATTCTCGACTCCGTGGCCATAATCCGCCTCATACACCCCACGGTGCAGATTCGCTTTGCCGGAGGCAGGGCGCGCATGTCGAAGGAAGCACAGCTGCAGGCCATGCGCATTGCCGTGAACAGCGGCATAGTAGGCGACCTGCTCACCACCATCGGCTCCACCATAGCCGAGGATAAAGAGCTGGCCAGGGAGGCCGGCTACAAATTCTGATGGAGCTCACCGCCGCACTGCGCAAGGACGTGGCCCGGCTCGCAAAGACCAAATACCGCCGCGAACTGGGCCTGTTCGTGGCAGAAGGCACCAAATGCGTTCTCGACACCCTGCCCCATTTCCGCTGCCGCTATCTGTTTGCCACCGAGGCGTGGCTCGACGGACACGCTGCCGCGCTGCCCGCATCAGCAGAAGCCATACGCGTAAAGCAGTCCGATATTGAGCGTATGTCGTCCATGACATCGCCGCAACCGGTTATGGCCGTATACGAGATTCCTGATGATTCGCCGCTACAGCCCGGGGCCTGCGAAAACGAACTGATTGTGGCGCTCGACCGCGTGCAAGACCCCGGCAATCTGGGCACCATACTGAGGCTGTGCGATTGGTTCGGCGTGCGCCATGTACTGGCCGCGCACGATACCGCCGATGTCTACTCGCCCAAGGTGGTGCAAGCCACCATGGGTGCGATATCGCGTGTACAGGTACACTATTGCGAACTGGCCGCCGAACTTGCCCGCCTGAGCGCCACAATGCCTGTGTACGGCACCTTTCTCGACGGCGACAACCTCTACCGCTGCGACTTGCAGCGCAGCCACGGCGTGATTGTGATGGGCAACGAGGGCCGCGGCATCTCCCCGGAGGTCGAGGCCACTGTCAGCCACAGGCTGCTGATACCGTCGTATCCGCCCGACGAGCCAACGTCAGAGTCACTCAACGTGGCCATGGCCACTGCAATAATGCTGGCCGAGTTCCGCCGCTAAAATCTTATAAGGCGGTCGGGAGCTACCGCAACACAGTCGTGCCATATTTCGAAAAGCAGTGCCTGCCCGGGTACTACACTGCCGATAGCCTCGCCCGCTTCCACGCGGGCGTCTTTTTTTACATACACATTCTCCAGTCCGGAGTACTGCGATATGAAGTTGTTGCCGTGCTGCAACGTCAATACATAGCCCTGCGGGTCGCGGCCCACCGAAATCACCGTGCCCTGATACACCGCCATAACCGGAGCAGCCTCGGCTACAGACAGCGTGGCCACACGCGAATCGGGCTCGCTGTCCATACAGCATTCGGCCAGAGGACTGTAGAAAGCCATGCCCTCTGCTGCAATAGGAGTCAGCACCGACAGGTTGAAACGCCCCGATGGGTCATATTCCTTTATGAACTCGCGCTCGGCCTCCGATGCCTCTATCAGTGTGTCGCCATCGGAAATCACCGTACTGACATAACTGTCGGTAGGCCGGCCGCTTATGGCCGACATAAGGTTCGACGAATAGCTGTCGAGCATCCGCAGCCGGTTCTGCAACGAATCTGCGCGTATGCCCAGCTCCACTATCTGGCGGCGCATCTCGGCCTCAGTTTCGCCGGGCAGCATGGCTCCTACGGGTGTGAAGCGCACCACGGCCCATATCAGAGCCACAAAGGCGGCAAATGTAACAACCGACCACACTATCACCTGCAGGCGCGAGAATTTGAACGACCACAGACGGTTAAAACTGTTTTCATTAAAAAATTCAAGCCGAAAGCGCTGAGGTGTACCCCAGTGCCTCCGGCGTGGTATGTCGATGAGTTTTTTCATTAGCGCAAATTTAGCAAAAAATTTGCGACTATGCAGCCTGTTTCACAACAATCTTGCGTCCGGCATGGAGTAGAATCAGCGCAGACGGTCCATGGAGCGCAGGAGCTTGTGGTCCTTGTTCATGCCACGGTAAGCGGCCAAGGCAAAAATAAGTGATGCACCAAGCAACAGAATGCCGCCGAACCAAAAGAATTCGGCTCCGGGCCACTGGTTATAAAGCACAAAGATGCTCGATACTATGCTGGCAGCAATCAGCACTATGCACAACAATGTGACTTTCATCTGCTGACGAAGGTTCTTGTACATGAAAATAGTAATGACCAGCAGCACGGCAATCAGTATGTTGACAATCAACAGTACCGGCGCCTCGGAAATAAAGTGTTTCACAGCTACAGTTTCAACTCCGACAGCGGCTTCGGTAGCTATCGGAGTCATACAGAACACTGCCACCAGTATGGCGGCGATGAGTAGCAGAAGTGTTTGGATTCTTTGGATTACCATTTTTACAGTATTTTAATTGTTCGTTTTATTCGATTGTACGTGGGCTCAGAAACGACTGTACAGCAGTGCATCAATCATCAGGGGCATTTCGCCTGTGTCCACGCCCATTTTTTCAAGGGCCTGCGAGTCGGCGCGGATGTCGTCGACCACTTTCTTTACATCGCCTTTGGCCTGCTCAATGGCCAGGAGATAGTAGTTTATTGCGTCGGCTATGTTATGGTCGGCCCATTCGAGATGCCCCATATTCACATAGTCGTGCATGTCGGCGCCCGACAGGAGTATGCGCTTGTAGGTTGCACGTGCACCACTGAAGTCGCCGCTGAGCATCTGTGTCCAAGCCATCGGAGCCAGGTGTTCGCGGCGGTCTTCGTGCAGGAAGTCGATTTTGAAAAAGCGGTTAAGAGCCTCGCGGTAATCGTCGGCGGCCAGATATGCGTAACCTGCCTGCAGGGCTACCGAAGCATCGTCGGGCAGTAGCCGCTCAAGCTCGCTGAAGGTGGCGATTGCGCCTGCGGTATCTCCAAGTTTGCGCTGCATGCCGGCCATACGGCGCAGCGACCACACGTCTTTGGCATCCATGGTGCTTGCGTGCGAATAGTGGTCGAAGGCTTCGGCCCACATGCCGCGTCGCTCGCAGCAGTAGCCGCACTTCTGGTACACATCGGCGCGCGGGCCGTCGATGGCGGTGAGTTTCTCGAATATATACAGGGCGTCGCTCCATGCGCCTATTTTGAAGTATACCTCGGCCATGGCGCGCAGCACCTCGGGGTCGGTAAAGTCGCTGGCCAGGGCATCGACGCGTATAAGGTTGAAGGTGCCGTCGAATGGATTGAAGAATTCGCCTTTGCGCCGGAAGAGCTTAAAGAAGCGGTAGAGGTCGAGCACATACGAGTTTATCAGGCTCAGACGGTTAGCCGTACCGGTGGTGTCGGTGCTGTGTTCCATGGCTTCACGTACCTGGTCGACCTGCCGGCCGAGCTGGCCGAACACAGCGTCGCGCTGGCTCTGTGGCATCATGCCCAGCGACAGCATCATGGAGTATTTGTCGGAGTCGCACATATACGGCGCACGGCCCATGAGCTCCACCACGGGGCTGTCGGCCAGATCGGCAAACTCGCTGCGGCGGGTGGTAAAGGGCATGAACCAGTTGCTTATCTCGTTGAAAAAGGGAAACTGCTTAAGCTGCGAGAATGTAGCCATGTACACATCGCCGCCCGACTCCTGGATTTCGCTGAAACGGCGAATCTTGTCGCTCAGGCCCGACTGGTCGAGCAGTGCTTCCCACTCGGGATTTTCGGCTATGTCCTCGGGATTCATGCCCGAATTGCGGAAGCGGTCGGCCAGGTCGCGACCTCGTTTCATCAGGTCGGGAAGCACTTCGTCGGTAAGCTGGCGTGTAAGGCGCTCTGTGTCGCGAGTGCGGGCCAGTTCGCCAAAGGCCGCTGTAAGGTCACGCGACCATTGCGTATTGTCGCGCAGCATGTCGAGGCGTGTCAAAGTGCCATCGTCGAGGCGTCGGTTGCGGTAGCGGAACAGCCCTATGAGCAATCCTACCAGGGCGCGTACGCTTACCTGCGGGTCGGTGTTCTGGTATGCGTCGACCAGCAATGCCAGCCGACGGCTGTCGTAAAATTCCAGCAGACCCATGGTCACAGCTCCTACAGCCAGGCATTTCACCTCCGACGGCACATCGGATACCAGCAAGAGGCGCACTGCTGCCTCATCGGCCACGGTCAGCGGAAACTGTACCCAGATAATGTCGAAGAGTCGCCGCTGCAGCCTCTCGCGCTCGCGCAATTCGTCGCGACTGCGGGCCGGAACTTCGTCGATGGCAATATACGACTCCACCTCGCGGGCCACACTGTCCTCGCCGCGCAGGTTAAGTGTACGCAGCACATTATAATATAGTGTGGGAGTTTCGGGGGTGAGCATGCGGCGTACCAGCAGGTCGAGGAACTGACGCAACTGCTGCACAATACCGCTGTAAACGGTCTGACGCGAAGGGTCGTCGCTGCCCTGCGACATATATCGCAGCATGTAGGCATAGGTCTGCTCGCACTGCTTTATCCTGTCGGTGATTTCGTATGCCATGGCCTGCTCGCTCAGCTGGCGCAGCGCCATAAAGGCATCGTACAGCATGCCACCGTTGAGCTGCTGCTTTATAGAGTTCGATATCTGTAATATTTCTTTCTTGTTCATAATGTTGTGAAGGCTACAAACTTTGTGCCAAAATTCGGGCTACCTGCTGCCATTGAGCGGTGTCGAACGCATATTCGGGCAGCCGCAGACCGGGCCGTTTTCTGTCGGCCCACTCCAATATAACACTTTTACCGGCATCATGGAATGCCCTGAAGGCATTCCAGCCGTATTTTTCGCTTTCAATCGGGTGGTATTCCTCGCCGGTAATATATTCGATGCTGACACCGTCAACCGAAATCCCTACCCTGTGCGGTGTCACAGCCATGCGCGCATAGGGGCTGCAGCCTTCAACGACCCACACAGGCCCTATGGCCATTGGAAATATTATGAACAATTCTATCAGCAGCACATACAGAAAGCGGCCATCATGGCAGGCCGCTGTGGCAGTTGCCACTGCCACAGCGGCAATCAGCCACAGCCACGCACGCAGTATGTGCCAGGTGCGTCGGCGGATATATCTGCCCGCGGGTTCGCTGATTATCTCTGAAAGGCAAGTCATCAGTATTTCGAGGCTCTGCGGTACAGAATCACCGCAATAACGGCATAAATCACATTGGGTATCCACATGGCCACCAGCGGCGATGTCAGACCGGACACGGCAAAGGTCTGTGTCACTGTCATAAACAGTATATAACTGAAACTCAGCACCAGACCTATGCCTATATTCAGCCCAAGGCCGCCCTTGACCTTGCGCGACGACAGCGCCATGCCTATGATGGTGAGAATAAAGGCGGCGCCTGTCATGGCAAAGCGGCGGTGGTACTCCACTTCGAATGTCTTGATATTGCCCACACCTCGGCTGCGCTGGCGCTCGATGTATTCCTTCAGGTCGGGAGTGGTGAGTTTTTCGTGGTCGTTGGCGGCTATGAGGAAGTCGCGCGGCTCAAATGGTATGATAGTGTCGAGTTCGAAGCCCTTGCGTATGGTTTCGCGCCGCTCTCCAAAGTCGCGCACCACATAGTCATAAACTTTCCACTGGTACAGGGTGTCCCACTTGATTGTCTGCGCGGTAAGGCGCGAAGTCAGACGTTTGAGGCTGTCGAACGACTCAAGCTGAAATTTGGCTCCGGTCTTTGTAATGTTGTCGTAGCGGGCCATGTAGGCAATTTCGCCCGGCGCCACCATCAGCATTATATTGGTGCCGTAGTCAATTCGCTTGTTCTTCACATAAGTATTGGTATAGTTGATTCGCTTTACATTGGCCGGCGGAATAACGTAGGCCGACAACAGATATGTAGCCACCGCAATAACAGTGGCTGCTATCATGTAAGGCCTGGCAAAGCGGCGGAAACTCATGCCTGTCGACAGCATGGCGATAATCTCGCTGTTGCCGGCCAGTTTCGATGTAAAGAATATCACCGCTATAAAGGTAAACAGCGGTGAGAACTGGTTGGCGAAATAAGGCAGAAAGTTTACAAAGTAGTCGACTATCGTGGCCTTGAGCGGTGCTTTCAGAAACGAATCGAGTTTCTCGTTGACGTCGAACATCACCACGATTGCCAGCAGCATGGCTATCGCAAAAACGTAAGTTCCGAGGAACTTGCGGATTATATATCTGTCGAGTATCTTTAGCACTTCAACAATGTTAAAATGTTAAATGACTGATTATAGTCTGCGGCCGAGTTTCTGTACCATTTCTTCCTTCCACGGCTTAAAGTCACCGGCGAAGATATGTTTGCGGGCCTCGCCTACCAGCCAGAGGTAGAAGTGCAGGTTGTGTATCGAGGCTATCTGCATGGCCAACAGCTCCTGCGATATGAACAGGTGGCGCAGATATGCTCTGGAGTACACTCGGTCGACCCAGCAGTCGCTGTCGGCCCAGATGGGTGAGAAGTCGTCGGCCCACTTGAGGTTACGCAGGTTCATGGTGCCTTCGGGTGTGAAGAGCATGCCGTTGCGGCCGTTGCGGGTAGGCATCACGCAGTCGAACATGTCCACGCCGCGGTCGATGCCTTCGAGTATGTTTACAGGGGTACCCACGCCCATGAGGTAACGGGGCTTGTCGGAGGGCAGTATGTCGTTCACAACCTCGATCATCTCGTACATCACCTCGGCGGGCTCACCCACGGCCAGACCGCCGATGGCGTTGCCGTCGGCGCCGAGCGATGCTACATGTCGGGCAGCCTCACGGCGCAGTTCGGGGTATGTACAGCCCTGGACTATGGGAAAATAGGCCTGACGATAGCCGTAGAGGCCTTCGGTTTCGTTGTAGCGTTTCCAGCCGCGGTCGAGCCAGCGGCGTGTTAGGTCAAGGCTTTTGCGGGAATAGTTGAAGTCGGAAGTTCCGGGCGGGCACTCGTCGAGGGCCATCATAATGTCGGCGCCGATAATGCGCTCTATGTCCACCACATTTTCGGGAGTGAACAGGTGGCGCGAGCCGTCGATATGGCTGCGGAAGTGCGCACCCTCCTCGGTAAGTTTGCGGTTGGCACTGAGCGAAAACACCTGAAAGCCGCCGCTGTCGGTAAGAATCGGACGGTCCCAGCCGTTGAATTTATGCAGGCCGCCGGCCTTGCGCAGTATTTCAGTGCCGGGACGCAGATATAGGTGATATGTATTGCCCAATATGATTTGTGCGCCTATGTCGTCGCGCAGTTCGCGGGTATGCACACCCTTGACACTGCCCAGTGTGCCTACGGGCATGAATATCGGAGTCTGAATCTTACCGTGGTCGGTAGTGATAATACCGGCACGGGCAGCGCTGCCCGTGCCGGCGTTGGCTTCAACTTTGAATTCCATTAAGTTTATGGTTGTCTTAGAACATTTTGTCGGGGTATTCACCTGCGGCGTGGAGAGCGGCAAGGTCGGCCACTACACCTGGACGGTCCTCTGGATATGTAACGCCAAACCAGCGCGAGTCGGTGTCAAGCACCTTTACCGATGCCTCGCCGCTGTGAATCAGCGTGTCGATGACGGTAGGAATGAAGAACTCACTCTTAGGTACATTGATTTTTTCGTTGAGGAACTTCACAAATTCGCGTCCGCTGTAGCTGAAGTAGTCGGGAGTGAAACCCCAGAAGTTCATTGATACCGGAGTGTTGGGGGCGATAGTCTGCTGCCGGCCATTCTCGTCGGTGAACACAATGTTGTGGTCGGGGTCATAGCTGATTGCAGTGCGCTCAACCACATCGGTGAGATTGCCGTTGGTGTCAACGCCGCATACACCACGCGAAACCGAGCCGTTTTCCGACACAGTGTTGTTTACACGGAAACCTACCATTGCATATTGGCCTGGCTTGAGATTTTCGTCCGACAGATACTTGCCCATTACAGCAAATGCGTCGCGGCCATAGAAGTCGTCGGCGTTGATTACGGCAAAGGGCTCGTGGATGGCACTTTCGCCCATAAGCACAGCATGGTTGGTACCCCAGGGTTTGGTGCGGTCGGCAGGAACGGTGAACCCTTCGGGCAGAGCGTCGATGCTCTGGAATACTACTTCCACCGGAATCTTGCCCTCGTATTTTGAGAGGATTTTCTCGCGGAAGTCTTTTTCGATGTCCTTGCGAATCACGAACACAACTTTGCCGAATCCGGCGCGGATTGCATCAAATATCGAGTAGTCCATGATGGTCTGGCCCTGAGGGCCTACGCCGTCGAGCTGTTTCAGACCGCCGTAGCGGCTGCCCATGCCGGCTGCAAGTACAAATAAGGTAGGTTTCATATAAATATAATCAGTTAGAGTATTAGTTAGCCTGCGGACCGCCTTTACAGCCCGTGTTTTTGTTGTGCAAATTTAATAAAAATGACCGACACACACAAATTAATTGTCGAAGGGCTGGGTCGTGTGCCGATTTTTTCTTAATTTTGTCCGTTCTGAAATAGTTTTGCGGTAAGCGGGCTATAGAATCATTAATATTTTTTAACGGCTGCGGGTGTAACATTCACACACCGATGCCGTCAAACAAGTACCGAAAAAACAAACAATATCATAATATTAACCAATCCACAAACAATGAAAAAACTGTTCACACGTGCGCTGGCAGTGGTCATGGCTCTGAGCATGGGAGGATTCGCAAGCCTCTTCGCCCAGCAGATACCCCAGCTGCCCGTCGACTCAGCAGTGCGTATCGGCAAGCTGCCCAACGGCCTTACCTATTACATACGCCACAACGAAACCCCCAAGGGACAGGCCGACTTCTACATTGCCCAGAAAGTAGGCTCGATTCTTGAGGAGGACAGCCAGCGAGGACTGGCCCACTTCCTTGAGCACATGTGCTTCAACGGCACCACCAACTTCCCCGGAAAGGGCATCATCACATGGCTGGAAACCAAAGGTGTGAAATTCGGCCAGAATCTCAACGCATATACCGGTGTGGACGAAACCGTGTACAACATCTCAAATGTGCCCGTAACCGACCGCAACGTACAGGACTCCTGCCTGCTCATACTCCACGACTGGGCTTGTGACCTCACACTGGACAACGCAGAAATTGATGCCGAACGCGCTGTAATCCACGAAGAATGGCGCCAGGCCATGAAAGGCAACATGCGCATCATGGAAAACATCCTGCCTCTGGCCTACCCTAACAGCAAATACGGCTACCGTCTGCCTATCGGCACTATGGAAGTAGTCGACAATTTCCCCTATCAGGCTCTGAAGGACTACTACCACAAATGGTATCGTCCCGACCAGCAGGGCATCATTGTGGTAGGCGATATCGACCCCGACTACATCGAGGCAAAAATCAAGGAAATATTCACCCCCGTAAAAATGCCCGAAAACGCAGCCGAGCGTATATACCTGCAGGTTGAAGACACCCCCGGCACCATATATGCTGTAGGTTCCGACCCCGAAATGCCCGTAGCGATATTCATGCTCTTTGCAAAAAGCGACCCCCTGCCCGATGAAATGAAAAACACTCCGGTATTCTACCAGATGCAGTACATGATGGCTCTGGTAGCCGGCATGCTCAACGAACGCTTCGGCGACCTGTCGCGCAACCCCGACTGCCCCTTCGCACAGGCATCGGCCAAATACGGCGAGTTCTTCCTGTCGAAAACCAAAGACGCATTCTCCGTACAGGGCGTTGCCAAGGGCCCGGACATCACAGGTGCATACGAAGCCATCTACCGCGAGGTGCTGCGTGCTATCCGCGGTGGTTTCACCAAGAACGAGTTCGACCGTGCAAAGGCTGAATTTATGTCGCGCATCGAAAAACTCTACAACGAGCGAAACAACACCAACACCGCTTCGTACGTACAGGAATACGTAGACAACTTCCTCGACGGCAACCCCATACCCGGCATCGAAACCGACTACCAGATTTATCAGCAGCTTTCGCAGATGATTCCTCTGGAAGTAATCAACAAGCAGCTTCTGCCCGAACTCATGTCGAACGACAACCGCGTACTCATGGTTATGATGCCCGAAGGCGAAGGATATGTAAATCCTACCGAACAGCAACTCGCCGAAATCACCGCCAAAGTTGACGCCGAAGAAATCGAGGCATTCACCGACAACACTAAAACCGAACCCCTCATTCCGCAACTGCCCGCTCCCGGCAAGATTGTAAAGGAACAGCAACTCGCCCAGTGGGGTGCCACCGAGCTTACCCTCAGCAACGGTGTCAGGGTAATCGTCAAGCCCACCACATTCAAAGAAAATCAGATTCTGATGGAAGCCATCGCCGTAGGCGGTACCTCCAATGTAAGCGACGACCTGGCTGCCACCATGAAGTTCTTCGACTACGGCTCAGGCATGAACGGTGCCTTCAACTACACCAACGCCGACCTCGATAAGTATCTCCAGGGCAAGCAAGCCTCTGTAAGCTTCGGTTTCAGCAGCTATTCCCGTTCAATCAACGGCAGCACTACCGTAAAGGACCTGCCCGTAATGATGGAACTGCTCTACGCCGAATTTGTAGGCTACAAAATCTATGCCGACGAGTTCGCCGCTCTCCAGAACATGGTTGAAGCTTCTATGGCCAACCAGGTGAACACACCGGAATATGCTTTCCAGCGCGACTTGATGAAGTCGCTCTTTGCATCGCCCAAAAAGCAGGCTCCCACCATTGAGGATATCAAGCAGGCTTCGTGCGAGCAGACCGAGAAAATCGCAAAAGAAATGCTTGCAAACGCCGCCGACTACACCTTTGTATTCGTGGGCAACATAGATATGGATACTTTCCGTCCGCTGGTTGAACAGTACATCGCCACTCTGCCCGCCAACGCCAAGAAAGCCACCAAAAAGGTTACATATCAGCAGGCTCTCGAACCCGCTACAGGCAGCGCCACCGACAAGTACACCACCAAGATGCAGACTCCCCAGACCTGGGTATTCCTCGGCATCCAGGGTAACCTGCCCTACACAGCCAAGAACCGCGCCATGGCTTCGATGGCAGGCCAGATTCTCAGCCAGCGCCTTCTCAGCAAGGTACGCGAGGAAATGGGTGCCGTTTATTCAATCGGCATGGGTGGCTCGATGAGCCGTCAGGGCCTGAACAACGTTCTGCTCCAGACAGCCTTCCCCATGAAGCCGGAACTGCGCGACGAAACTCTCGCCGTTATTCACGACATCATCTATGACCTTGCCAAGAACTGCGACGAAAGCGAACTTGCCCCGGTAAAGGAATTTATGGTAAAGGAAGCCAAGCACAACGCTGAAGAAAACAGCAGCTGGGCAGGCACTATTTCCGCTACTCAGCTCAACGGTGTGGACGTGTTCAACGGTGCTGTTGATACCATCAACTCCGTAACCACCTCCGACATCAAGAACTTTATGAAACAGCTGCTCGACCAGAACAACTACCGTGTTGTAACCCTCGACGCTGCCGAATAAGCTTTACCACATTAACCAAAACGCCCCTTCCGCACCGGTGCGGAAGGGGCGTTTTGCTATTTCACCGCCGAAATATACTCGCCGTAGCCCAGACGCTCCATATCCTCCATCGGTATAAAGCGCAGCGAGGCGCTGTTGATGCAGTAACGCAGGCCACCACGGCCTTTGGGCCCGTCGGGAAACACATGCCCTAAATGCACGTCGCCTACCCTCGACCTGACTTCGATGCGCTCCATGCCGTGTGAGCTGTCGTGCAATTGGCGGATAACCTCTGCACTTACGGGCCGCGAGAAACTGGGCCAGCCGCAGCCGGAATCAAACTTGTCGGACGACAGAAACAGGGGTTCACCGGTGGTGATATCGACATAAATGCCCCGGCGACGGTTCATGTAGTATTCGTTGCGATATGGTGCCTCGGTTCCGTTCTGCATTGTTACTGCATACTGCTCGGGAGTCAGGCGGCGGCGCAATTCGTCGTTGTCGGCTTTGCTGTAGCGCGATGCGTCCACGGCAATATCGACAGGCCGGTGCGCCCGTCGGGCAATCTCGAACAAACGAGGGTCGATATGGCAGTATCCGCCGGGATTATTGTCGAGATAGTCCTGATGATAGTCCTCGGCAGGATAAAAATTTTCGAGCGGCTTCACCTCCACTACAATCGGACCGTGGTGAAGCTGCGCCTCGGTTTCGATTTCCGACATTATAGCGTTGCGCTGTCCGGCGTCGGTGTAATAGATGCCGGTCCGGTACTGCGTGCCTCGGTCGTTGCCCTGTCGGTTGAGCGATGTGGGGTCGATGGTCATAAAGT
The DNA here is from genome assembly GCA_910586455.1 of uncultured Muribaculaceae bacterium. Classification (GTDB taxonomy): domain Bacteria; phylum Bacteroidota; class Bacteroidia; order Bacteroidales; family Muribaculaceae; genus CAG-873. The sequence goes on from CAJUHX010000020.1 coordinate 22,393, forward strand.
AAAGCTGAACCAGAAACGGCAGGTCAACGCTGTCTTTGTCGTAAACCACCCGCACGGCCTCGGCAGCCCCGGTTTCGCCGGTGCATACCTGCTGATAAGTAGGGTTTGCAACCCGGCTGTTGGCGTAGCCGACTTCGGTGCTCAGCACTCCGTGAATCTGTTTGAAAAAGTGTTCTGTGCCCCAGAAGCATCCGCCTGCGAAGCACACGGTATCGGTAGTCATATCAGTAGTGTTTTTATAGCTGCTGTTGCCGGCGCATGAGCCTGCGGCGGCCAGCGACAGCATAACAAAAGGTAAAAATCGTAACATTTATTTATAATGCACCTGCAGCCCCGAAGGTTCACAAACCAAAAGCACTGCTTATTGCAGGGCGCATATCGGCCGGTGCACCACACAGCAGGCGTGGCGGGTCGATAAGCATTATGCTGTCGCTGAGTTCAAGGGCTATGTCGAGTTCGTGTGTGGAGTAAATCACACACTTGCCCCGCTCGTGCGCCAGCGAAGCCAACAGGCGCACAAGGCCGTAGCGGTTGGGAATGTCGAGAAACGAAGTAGGCTCGTCGAGCAGTATCATGGGGGTATCCTGTGCCAGAGCGCGCGCAATCATCACACGCTGGCACTCGCCGTCGGAGAGGCTGTCGAGCTGCCTCCGGGCATAGTCCTGCATGCCCACGGCATCAAGAGCGCTGTCAACGGCCCGCCTGTCGCTGTCGCCCAGCGAGCCTATCCAGTTGGTGTACGGAGCACGCCCAAGGGCCACCAGATCATAGCAGGTAAATCGCTCCACCCTTGCACGACCGGTCCCCACAAAACTCATCATGCGGGCCTGTTCGGCTGCGTGCAGCCGCTGCAGATTGTTGCCGCCCGCGAGTATGCGGCCTGTGTAATGGCGGTTAAGGCCTGCCATGGCCCGCAGCAGGGTGGATTTGCCACTGCCGTTGCGCCCCAGCAAGGCCACAAGCAGCCCTGCTCCGAAGCAAGCGTTCGCGTCGGTGAGCAACTGTCGCTGCCCGAAGGCCAGCGACAGGCCGCACAGTTCTATCAGCGGGCCTTTGCCGAATTGTGAAGCACTATCCATACCACAACCGGAATGCCCAGCAATGCCGTAATGGCATTGACAGGAAGTACATAAATTTTTGAAACTATATCGCACAGCAGCATCACTGCCGCGCCTGTAAACAGGGTGGCCGGCATGAGTACACGGTGGTCGCTGCTGCCTATGGCCATACGGGCCACATGGGGCATGGCCAGACCGATGAAGCCTATGGGGCCACAGAAGGCGGTGACGGTACCAGCCAGCAGTGTGGTGCTTATAAAAAGTACCGGACGCCAGCGTTGAACGTCCAGCCCCATGCCTCGGGCGTATTCCTCGCCGAGCAGCATGAGGTTAAGGGCCTTCAGGGCTCCTACTGCGAGCAGCAGACCTGCCAGCACTGCTGCGAGCATAATCCACAGTTGAGTGGAAGTGACATCGGCAAGCGAACCCATAGTCCAGATTACAAAGCTTTTAAGCGAATGTTCGTCGCTGAGATACTGCAATATCTGCACCACAGCACCTACACCCGACGAAAACATCATACCCAGTATAAGAATCACCATTATGTCGCTGATACGACGCCCTACAAGTGTGATTACAGCCAATACGGCGGCCGAGCCGACCCATGCGGCTCCGGCCACTCCAAGGTCACCCAACAGCGGATTCAGACCCATAAGCGGCGCACCGAGTATCAGCAGGGCCACGCCCAGCGACGCGCCGCTGCTTATGCCAAGCACATAGGGGCCGGCGAGCGGATTGCGGAATAGGGTCTGCATCTGCAGGCCACTCACCGACAGCGCCGCGCCCGCCACAAGGGCCACAACAGCCTTTATAAGGCGTATGTCCACAACTATGGTTCGTGTGGAATCCGGGCAGTCGCCGCCGCTTAGCGCGGCCCATACGGTCGACAGAGGCATATCGACCGAGCCTACGCACAAATCGGCCAGCAGAAGCAACAGGGTCAGAACACCCAGCGTACATATCACATAACCGGAACGCCTCATTTCAGCTTCACATAATAGTAGGTCGAATCGCTGCTGCCACCGGTGAATATTGTGCGGAAATCGGCCAATACGCGGTCGGGATATATAATCGCCGACTCGTAAAAGTCGTTGCCCCCGCCTTCGGTACTGCGCTTGTCCGAGGCCCAGAGATTGCCGCTGCGCACAGCCGGAATATCGGCGAACTTAGGCATTGTGCGCTTGAGTTCGTCGACCGACGATGCTGCGTCGATGTTAATCCACACATCGGCCTTCGATGCCAACTGGTACGCTTCTTCGAGGTCGATGGGCACACTCGAACTGTTGTCGTTGGGGTACACATAGCAGCCTCCTGCGTCCTCTATCATCCTTATCATGTAGCTGCTGGCGGCAGGCATGAACCATACGCCGTTGTATGGGGTGTTGAGCATCACCACAGGCTTGTGTCCGGAGTTTGCTGCTTCGGACTTAAGGCTCTCGTAGCGCTGTTCTATGGCATTATAGAGTTCAAGACCGACCTCTCGCACGCCGCAGATTTCGGCTACCGCAACCAGCCACTCCGACTTTGCCAGAGGCGACTGCTCGGTAAATTCGTTGATGTATATGTAGGGAATGCCCAATTCGTCGAGTTTGGTCTGCATCGGACTTGGCGCGCCTATGCCGTAGAGCATCACCAGATCGGGCTTCAGCGACAGCAGCAGTTCGTAGTCGATATTCTCGCCGGGGCCGACATCGGCAGGCTTGCGACGGCGTACTTCCTCGTCGCTGAGATACTGCAGACCGCTCACACCCACCACACGGTCAGCTAAGCCCAGAGCCGAAAGCATGGCCACATGGGTCGACGACATGCACACGATTCGGCGGGCCGGCGCACTGATGGAGGTGACTCCGACCGGAGCGTCGGCGCCTATGAACAGCGGAGCGGCAAACGAATATCCGCCTGCGGTGTCGGGCACCACCATGCTGTGTCCGCTGCTGTCGCCCAGCACAATATACGAAGCATGCAGGGGCTTGTAAACGGTATCGGTGAGGCCGTCGGCCTCACCGTTGCCGCCACTGTCGGCGCATGCCGCAGCCAACAGAGCGAAGGGTATTATCAGTGGATATTTCATTATCCGCACTTGGAAGTACCGCAGCTGGTACATATCAGACAGCCTTCCTGATACACGAGCGACTCGCTGCCGCAGTTGGGACAACGCTGTCCCGAGGCCTTGGTGCCGTTGGGCAGATATTTTTTCAGTGCCCGCTCTACGCCCATCTTCCAGGTGTTGATCGACTGCGAGTCCAGTTCAAGACCGCCCACAAGCTTGAGAACCTGGTCGATTGGCATGCCGTAACGCAGCACACCCGATATGAGTTTGGCATAGTTCCAATACTCGGGGTTGAATTTGTCGCTGAGTCCTTCGATTGTGGTCTTGTAGCCGCGCTTGTTTATGAACTGGAAGTCGTAGCGCTTGTTGCCCTTGTCGTCCACGGCCTTGATTATCTTGCCGTGTGTCACCGATTTGGGGCAGAATATGCCGTCTTCATCGTCTGCCAGACCTGTAAATATTTCGTAAGGAGTACCGTCGATAAGACCCACAAAGGCAATCCACTTTTCTTTGTTGTTCTGGAAGCGCACCACATCGGCCTCGAGCTCAATGGGGCGTTTGCCTACATGAGGCTTTGGTTCGTCGGCATTCGCCGACGGAACAGCCTTTTTCTCCAGTGCCACCAGCACGCCGGAGCGACAGCCGTCGCGATATACGGTACAGCCCTTGCATCCGCTGCGCCAGGCCTCGACATAGAGGGCGTTGACAGTTTCCTCGCTCACGTCGGCAGGCAGGTTGATGGTAACGCTGATGGAGTGGTCGACCCACTTCTGGATACGGCCCTGCATACGCACCTTCTCAAGCCAGTTGATTTCGTTGGCTGTAGCGCCTGCGTACGGCGAGCGGGCCACAAGAGCGTCGAGTTCTTCCTGAGTATAGTCGTCTTTCACCTCTATATTCTGGCTTTTCATCCAGTCGACGAATTTAGGGTGATATACTATATATTCCTCGAATGCGTCGCCGCTTTCGTCCACATAGTCCACGCGCACTTCGACATCCGACGGATTCACCTTACGACGGCGTTTGTACACCGGCATGAACACTGGCTCGATACCGGAAGTGGTCCGGGTCATAAGCGATGTGGTGCCGGTAGGAGCTATTGTAAGGCAGGCGATATTGCGTCGGCCCGAGCGTTTCATTCTCTCGTAAAGTTCAGGCGAAGCCTCGGCCAGACGCTGTATGAAGGGGTTGTTTGCCTCGCGTGCGCTATCGTAGATTTCGAATGCGCCACGCTCCTCGGCCATGGTCACACTCGACCCGTAAGCGGCTATGGCAAGCGCACGGTGTACACTTTCGCTGAATGCGGTAGCCTCAGGGGTGCCGTAACGCAGACCCATGGCCGCAATCATGTCGCCTTCGGCGGTTGTGCCGACACCTGTACGGCGGCCCTGACCGGTTTTGTGGCGTATTTTCATCCAGAGGTTGCGCTCGGTCGACTTTACTTCCTCGGTTTCGGGGTCACGGCCTATTTTTTCGAGTATCAGGTCGATTTTTTCCTGTTCCAGATCTATGATGTCGTCCATAATACGCTGTGCCTTGGCTACATGCTCGCGGAAGAGGTCGAAGTCGAACTCAGCCTGCGGAGTAAAGGGGTTACGCACATAGCTGTAGAGGTTTATGGCCAGCAGACGACAGCTGTCGTAGGGGCAGAGGGGTATTTCGCCGCACGGATTGGTACTGATGGTGCGGAAACCAAGGTCGGCATAGCAGTCGGGCACACTCTCGCGGGTGATAGTGTCCCAGAAAAGCACGCCGGGCTCGGCCGATTGCCACGCATTATGTATGATTTTAGACCAGAGCTCGGATGCGTCGATGTCCTGAGTCACGAACGGCTCCTGACTGTCGACAGGATATTGCTGGCGATAGAGGCCGCCTTCTGTTGCGGCGCGCATAAATTCGTCGTCGATACGTACGCTGACATTTGCACCTGTCACCTTGCCTTCGGTCATCTTGGCGTCGATAAAGCGCTCGCTGTCGGGATGCTTTATCGAAACTGTCATCATCAGCGCTCCACGGCGTCCGTCCTGCGCCACCTCGCGGGTACTGTTGGAGTAGCGCTCCATAAAGGGCACAAGACCGGTGGATGTAAGCGCCGAGTTTTTCACCGGCGTACCTTTCGGACGTATATGGCTGAGGTCGTGACCTACACCACCGCGGCGCTTCATCAACTGTACCTGTTCTTCGTCGATACGGATTACACCGCCATATGAATCAGGATTGCCGTCAAGGCCTATCACAAAGCAGTTCGACAGCGAACCCACCTGGAGGTCGTTGCCAATGCCGGTCATGGGGCTGCCCTGAGGCACAATGTAGCGGAAGCCCTTAAGCAAATCGAAGACTTCATCGTGCGACATGGCATTGGGATAGCGGGCCTCTATGCGCGAAATTTCGGCGGCAATGCGGTGATGCATGTCGTCCGGTGTAAGCTCATAAAGATTATTGAATGAATCTTTAAGGGCATATTTGCTAACCCATACGCGGGCGGCGAGCTCGTCGCCGCCAAAGTAGCGCAGGGTTGCCTCGTAGGCTTGATCGTAGTTATAAATTTTCTTTTCCACGATTAGAAGGTATTGAACATTAGCTGAAGTTGAAAAGTAAAAGCCTGTATTCAGCCCTTTAGCCTATTGCGCTGCAAAGTTGGCAATAATTTTTCAATCAACAAAATTTTTATGCTCCAACTTATCAACATGTCGAAAAGTTTTCCATTTTAATTTGCCTTTACGCTGATTTTTAAGGCATTAAGAATTTTAAAATCTTTCAAAGTTTTCAGTTTTGATAAATTGTAGATAACTTTTAACACCGTGGCTTTGTTTTTTGGAGAACTTTAATTAACTTTGGCGCGTGTACTTTTTATAACAGGAATATGAATCTCGATTTTTTTAATACGCGCCGCACTGTGCGCTCTTTTTCGCCCGAAGTTCCGTCGCGCGACGATATATGCGCCATGATTGAAGCCGCAGCACATGCCCCCAACACCGGCAACATGCAGAATGTGGCTGCAATCGTGACTTCCGACAGCGAAATACTCCGGCAACTCTCGCCCCTGCACTTTGGGCAGCCCTGTGTGTGCAACGCCCCGTATGTAATTACTTTCTGCGCCGACTTCAACCGCTTTGAGCAGTGGTGTTCGCTGCGCGACGCCAATCCCGGATTCGACAATCTGCAAAGCTTGCTCGCCGCCATAGTCGACGCATCGATTTTCGCACAGCAATTCTGCACTATCGCCGAAATGAACGGACTCGGAGGCGTTTTCCTGGGCACCACGCTATACAATGCCGGGCAAATCGCCCGAGTGCTGGAGCTGCCCGACAAGGTAATTCCGGTGATAACCCTGGCCATAGGCGTGCCGGCTTCCGATGCGTCACAAGGCCCCACCGAGCGTCTGCCGTTGCGTTCGGTACTGCACTTCGACAAGTACCAGCCTTTTGACAACAACGACATCGAGAGCCTCTACGCCACGCTCGAAGCCGCCGAGTCATCACACAAGTTCATTGCCGAAAACAACAAAAAAACGCTCGCACAGGTATTTACTGATGTAAGATACCCACGCGATTCGGCTGAAGCTTTCAGCGAAACCCTAAAAGCGTTTATCAAAAATTACCTATAGCAATCATCCTGCGTCTGACCCCAGAGTGGAGGCATCCTTGACTATACAGTTCAAATGTTACTACAGTACTGATACGAGAACTCTACACCTATTCTGCTGCTAATCAGCTTACACCTACACTGCAGAGGCAAGGACAACCTCCACTCCGGTAAAACTCTGAGAGTTCTCTGTGTAAAACTACTTAATTATACCGCTTTGAGCTCAGCCTCGATAGACTTTATTTCTTCAGTAAGCTTGCGGTCGACACCAAGGCGCTGCTCAATTGCGTTGCAGCCGTAAAGCACAGTGGCATGCGAACGCCCCAGACGTGAGCCGATAGCCTTAAGCGACATATTGGCCATAGCCTTGGCCAGATACATTACAATCTGGCGCATGTCGGAAATCTCACGCTTGCGGGTTTTGGTAAACAGTTTATCGGGCTCGATGCCATAATAGTTGGCCACACGGTCAACAATCAGTTCAAAATCGAGGCGGTGTTCGTTGATTTTCACCACATTCGACACCACTTTGCGCGCGAGGTCGAGATTCACGTCGCAGCCGAGAACCATGGCACGACCCATCAGCGAGGCTACAACACCCACAATCTCACGGATACTGTCGGTAACGTTTGCGGCGATAAAATCGATTACATCATCGGGCAGATTCAGACCATCCTGCTCTGCCTTGCGGCGGAGCACATCGCGGCGCAGCTCCATGTCGGGGCGCTCAAGTTCCTGAGTCATACCCCATTTGAATCGGTTGAGTACACGAGCTTCGAAGCCCTCCATCTGCGAGGGCGGACAATCACTCGAAAGTATAATCTGCTTGCCGTTCTGTTTCAGATGATTGAATATGTGAAAGAACATATTCTGGGTTTTATTCTTACCGGCCAACTCCTGCACGTCGTCCACAATAAGCATGTCGATGCTCTGATAGAAGTGGAAGAACGAGTTGATAGACCCCATGCGGTTGGCAGCGGTAAACTGACTTTCGAACAGACGCGCGTTTATATATAGTACGCGCAAGTCGGGGTCAAGCTCCTTGGCCCTTATACCTATTGCCTGAATCAGGTGTGTCTTTCCCACACCTGTAGGTCCGAACACAAACAGCGGGTTGAACGTCATAACCTTGCGGGCCACGCTTTCGCCAATGGCACGCGCCTCGCGGTTACCCATGCTGCTGCAGTAGTTTTCAAATGTATTGAATGGATTAAGCTGTGAGTCGAACGGAGCGGCAGCCTTAGCCTGAAACGGATTGGCCGGCTGCACCTTACGCTGCACCTGATTGAGGATAGCCTGCGAAGGTTCGCCGCTGCGCATGCTAAGTTCGGTGTCGGGCGCGTTCTGCACCTGCGGCACACGATAAAACAGCTGTACCCCCTGACCGTACACCTTGCGGATACCGGCACCGAGCACGCCTACAAAGCGTTCTTCAATCTGATCGGCAAAAAATTGCGATGGCACCAGCAGCTCAAGCTTGTTGTTCTCGTAGCTTGCCGATGTCACGATTCTGAAGAACGCATTATATTGTTCAGGAGAAATGTTGTCCTTTATAAACTGTTGACACTCCTCCCAAAGTTGCTTATGGTCTTTTTCCATTGGCGTGGGGGTGAAT
>CAJUHX010000021.1 GCA_910586455.1 uncultured Muribaculaceae bacterium
TCGCAGATATAGCGGTGCGCCACATCGGTGTCCGCGATACTGGCTTTCATTACTGGTTCTATCTCGGCGTGAAATTTATCGGTGTCAAACACAAACGCCTTGTGCTCCATGCTCATAATTTGTATTATTCTTTAAATTAATATTATAGGTGTGTCCTGTTACGGGAATACAGGCCACCTGGATGCAAATTTAATAATAAAACTTCGTAAAGCAAAACAATATCAATCGAGTGTGTTGCAAAATAGCTGCTTTATGGCCAATAGTACATCATCATCCGTGGAATAATGCACAGAAACCATGCTTATTGAACTGGTAATACATCTCTATGCGTTCAGGAGTGTCATTCTCAAGAAGCAAAAGCAGCTGCTGTGTAAATTCGAGCGCTGCCGAGCCGTTTGCCGTAACGATACCTCCGTCCGACACAGCCTGCTGATGAACATACCTCTCGGGGTTGGTATAATTATCGCCACCCCATAGTTTGAGCTGGTCGATTCCATTGCCGGTATGTTTCACATCATTGAGAAATCCGGCCTTTGCCATAAAAGAAGCTCCATTGCAGATTGCACCTACAACCTTTCCGCTGTCAATAGCCTTTCTGACAATCGGAACTACAGCTTCGGCGGCAGGAGTCAACCAGCCGAAACCGCCAATAAGCACAAGCGCCGCATAATCGTCGGGCATATTGTCGAACGAGTAGTCGGGCAACACACGGAAACCGCCGATAGCGGCAACAGGTTCCGGCGACGGTGCCACAATCTTATTGACATATTTGGGATTAGGTTTCAGCTGCAGCTCATCGCTGCTGATAGCCTCCATCAGGTATACCATCTCGTGTGAGGCAAAGTCGGGAAGTAGAATGTAAAGAATTTCGTTTGTCATAGCGAATACAATTTTTTTTGCCGGTCAGTCCGCAAGGAGCGGTTGGCTTATCATAAAGGCCCCTCGGCTGTGTCCGAAGGGCATAAAAGTTAGCGATGAAACCTCAGGCTCGATTTACTAAAGCAAGGCGGCTGTACCATAACTTCATTATTATATTTTAGAGTTTATCTCTTTAAGTGTTTTAGAGATATTTGCAATTACTTTGAGCAGTGCCCAAGTCGTAAGTGTAGAAATAAGCACACCAATAGAAATAGCTAATCCGGCAGGATTAAAAATTGTGTCATAGTGTATGCTGTATTCATAGGTAGGATCAACAACTTTCGTAGTCGTTAATGTAAACAAGCAGAATATTGTGCCTATTATACCTACCCACAGAACAATTCCGGCGATTGTGGTTAATGTATTCTCAGCGACGTTGTCAATAGATTTGCCGTTTTCCTCGGAAGCAGAGCTGTTGATGCTGTCCGTAGAGGAGTCCTCAATACCGAGAACTTCGTTTATGTTTTCTTCTGCCATACTATTTGGATTTTTTGTAAAGAGTAAAAAAGAACTGGCCTATAAGCACCCAAGCAATAAGAACGATGATGCTCATAACGACTCCAACCGGCCGATACCAGTCGTACTGCCATGCGTCAAATGAGTTGACTATTAGATAGAATAGGTTATTCAGAATGAATATACCTACTCCGATAAGTGCAAGAAGCGATGATTTCTTCATATGTAGTTAGTTATAGTTAGTTCCAGTCTTTTAATTTGTCGATATATTCGTCGAGGTCGGTTTTGTCGAAAAGCTCCGCAACCTCACCGGTATTCATATAGCAGTCAAAGTCCACGTTCATGTCGTGGGATGTGTTGCTATTGTATGCGTCTAAATCCTCGTATTCGTCCATAATTAAATATATTGTGAAAAAGTGCGTCGGAAATCGTTCTCTTGCTTATTGGATATAATCCATCCGGCGCCACCGTTTAATCCTCTATTAAACTTTGCGCCGAATTCTTTCAGCTTTTCAGAAATGGCGCGAGTATTACCACGAATAACAAAAGATTTATCATTGTATCTATTAATGGTGATACTATGATTGGATATAGCGCATGATTGTGTATTGGGAACAACGTCAAGTCGTTTATATAGGGTCATATTAGCTTGGTCAATAGTAATGAGGCCTGACGAAAAGTCGTTTATTCTCGTCAAAATGTCATTGATACGTGTTCCCCAACTATCAATCATGGCTATTGCATTTTGTATTGAGTCCCCTGCAGGGCCAAACTGGAAGTTTTCGGGTAGATTATCGTAAGCGTCTTGTTCTTCGTTACGAATATCATCCAATCTATCTAAAGCTTCTTGCAACAGTTGAGAAATATCGGCTAATTCTTCACGTCGTTCTTTATTCATATTAAGAATTTATTTTATTCTAAATGGCACTCATATATTAGGATTAAATGGCTCTAAGATTATATGTATCGCTCTGAGGAAATAAGAGTGGTCTGGCCTTACCCTTAATTTTGAAGCTGTATGTATCGCCTCCCGAATCTCGATATAGTAGGAAGTCAACAGTAATTTGCCCTTGATCAAGTAAGATATCAAACTGTGATGGAATCGGATTTTTGGTATGAAGAATTTAGATTACCCTGAATAATTCTCGACCTCCCTCTTTTTTGGTTTCTGCATCAATCCAAAATGTTTCGTGATGTTTAGTAAGGAGCCTTTCATGCAAATTTATGAGCTGCCAAGCGGCAACATCATTTCTTTTTCTGAATGTACCATCTTCTAATGCAACTGGTGAAAATTCATCCGCTTCAAGTAGCCCAAGCTGTGGCTGTACGAGCAGTCCAAGACCCTGTGGATTTGGTCTATTGGCCGAAAGAGTGACATGTAAAGACTTATGATTATAGCCCTCTGGGATATAACCATATTCTTCAACTATAGCTCTCCCACTCTTTAACCGGCTAATAGCCCATTCCGGCGCTTGTGTAAAGAGCGTGTTGCGAACTCTTGAAGCCTCGCGATGGCTCTTAATCTCAATTCCTTTATAGTCTGGAGCTTTAGACGGGTTCATATCGATGCCAAGAATAGTTTCAACCGTACGGCCAATGCCGGTATCGGCTAAGATTTCGGCCGGCATCCAATCAGTCATTCTATCCTTAATCAGGCCGAGCAGTTCATCACTGACAGAGCTTTTTTCGCGAGAAACTTCAAAAATTAAATCTTTAAGCGGGGTATCTATCGGCGACGCGCATACTTTCTCAATGTTTATGGTAGTTAGGTTCACGGCGAAAAGGATGCCTCGGTGCGCAATAATTGCGAAAATATCATTAGCACGAAGGAACTCAACATCTCTAACTTTATTAACCCAAAGTCGAGGATCTCCTTTTTTCGTAACTGGACGATAAAGAGAGGTCTTAGTAAGGTATTGTGCGTCTTCCGTCAAAATATAAGTGTTGATAATTCGCTTGTGCTCCGGCCCTTGGAGTTGAGTTTCGTAATCATGCACATTTTTCTCCTTAAAATAAGCACGAACAGAAGCGGTCGCGTCCAAAATGCTTTTCTTTAAGCCGGTTTCGGTGATTTGGATTGTTGTAAATTCCACCTGCTTGTCAACCAAAAATTTTACGTTTTTGGTTTCTAAAGCATTATATGGACGCATATGTATCATGGTAGTTTATTGTATATTTTTTAGAATTGTGTTTGCGATAGCTCTTGCCATCAGAGGAGGCACTGCATTGCCAACGAGTGTATATTGCGGTATTTCTGATTTTCTCTTGGTACCGCCTGTCTGGCGCTTCCCTTGAAAAACAAACGAGTCATCAAAAGATTGGAGGCGCGCCATTTCTCGAACCGTCATTGCCCGATGAGCTGCATAATGTATGAAATCGTCGGGCATTGTAACTACAGTAGGGCTCTGACCTTTGGGGTTGAGTACGGTATAATTTCGCTTGTTGGATTCTATCCCCAACTGCGTTAGTTCAACTTTACAATCATCATCGTATACTCCGTGTTTGGCAATGATAGAAAGTCTTTCTTTCACATCATCGCTTTGCGAACTTGTTTGATGGTTATATAAAACCGGGGCTTCGCAAAAAAGATTATTGTTCAAATCTTCGAGTGAACGTACATAGAAAGGCTCGCAACTAAAGTCGAACCGATGACCGAATCGGCCGATTTTAGACCAATCCGAAAATGTATGAGCATCCTTTGCTTCCGAGATATGTCCTTGAACTTCTCGACGGCGAATAAGAGTTTCGTATTCTGGAATTATGCGCTGAGTTCCATATGTATCAGCAATAGATCCATTACCTAAAAAGTCAAGGTCGTGGATAGCTTCATAAACCGTTACCTTTTCTTCCTCACTAACAGTTGGCGGTACGGCTTCGATAAGTTCTTGATCCTTTCGACATCCTATAAAAAGAACGCGCTCGCGGTTCTGAGGTACACCGTAATCAGCAGCGAGAGCGACTATGGGCTTGGCCACTCTGTATAGTCTAATATCTTCGAGATGCTTGTCAAGTTCTACGGTTTCCTTTTTTTCTTTTGCGAAATTCCTTAACAGTGAAAATGTTTCATCCAATGTATTGGAATACAGCTTTATCATTTCTCGGAACTCTTTGACATTGTTTGTGGATTTATCGAACTCGTCGAAGGTGTCGATTGCAGAAAGGATGGTATTAATTATCGTTGAATCATCAATGAATGATATGAAGTTATTGAACTGATTGACAAAAAAATCATTGTCAATATCAGCCTGAGATTTTTCATTAATGATAGCGGCGGAGATAGCATTTCTTTCATCAGTGCGACGAAGCAGGTTAAGGCCATGGCGAATAGTCGCAATGTTGATATTTGATTTGCTGAGGCGATAGTCTATTTTGCGGGTAATCGATTTGAATTGAGCTTCGAGAACAGAGAAATAGTTGTTTCTTTCGACACGTGCATCGTCATCATCTATTACTTCCATTTTTATTTTCGAAAGGAAGCAATTTTTGACAAACGAGGATGCGTTTTTGTCAAGAAACTCGGTCAGGAACATAATAAATGACGGTATATTTTTATCGTCAATTATCGAACGAATTTCACGTAGTATTGCATCTTTGAACTTTCCTTTGTCTTTAGTGAGAAGGCCTTTGACATTCTCCATGACAAAGTATTTGGGACGTAATTTGCGGATTACGGCAAGATAGTGTAGAAACAAGTTATCCCTCTTGTCAAAGCGTCTGCGACGGCCAGACAAGCTGAATGACTGACAACTGGGGCCACCTGTCACAACGTCTATTTCCACATTGTCAAGTTTTTCAAGAAGACGCGTCATAAAATCCGGAGCCATAATATCAGCTGTAAGGAACTTGGTGTCAAGTCCGAACTGATAATTATATCTCACAACATGGGTCAACTCGCAATTCTCGTTAATATCGCTTGCAAGAATAAACTTGAAATATTTGTCGGAGGTATATGCCTGAAGAAATCCCTCACTTATTCCTCCGGCTCCTGCAAAGAGGTCAAGAAAGGTAATCGGCTTTTTCCCTTTAAGAAAAGATTTCTTTTCTGCCATATTAACAAGCGAGGAACTTCCGAGTAGGCAGACAGGCGACCATACCTTTTGCGACTACAAGGAAGTTCCTTAATATGTTGAATATAAGTTTTTACTTACATCGGTGGTCTTTGTCTGCGCGGGCGCGTATTAGATTGCAAAGTTAGCGAAAATAATTGAGTCTGTTGCAATCTGCGACAAAGATAATAACCTTGATGTGCGAAAATTGAGCACACTTAAGTTAAAAAATATTTAAGGGTGATAGCTCTCGATGGTTTCGATGAACGGGAGGTCTTCCTTGAAGCCGGCGAGGTCGTTGTCCTCGATAAAAACTGCGTTTATGTCTGATTCAAATCCTGCACTATATGGCATGGACTGTATGCGTATGCAAGGTGCCATTTTTTGTGGGGCACGCCTGCTGTCGCGGACGGTTGTACGGCTATGGCAGGTATTGACTGATGTCTTTTCCGTAGCGCTGTAGTTCGCGTACCATGCTTGATGATATCATGGCCAGATGGGGTTCGGCGGGGAGTATTATGGTGTCGAGGCCGCTTATGCTGCGGTTTATGTCGGCGAGGTCGCGTTCGTATTCAAAGTCTTTTACGGAGCGGGCCCCCCGCAGCAGTATGCCGGCGCCGTGTTGTTGTGCGGCGTCGGTGGTGAGGGTGGTGTATGCTATGACTTGTACTCGTGGTTCGTCGCGGTATATGCGGCGTATTGTGTCGAGGCGCTGTTCTGTGTCGGTTGTACCGGTTTTGTTGCAGTTGATGCCTACGGCTATTATTACGCCGTCGTGGAATATGCGCAGGGCGCGGCGCACTATTGAGTCGTGGCCTATGGTGAAGGGGTCGAATGACCCGGCGAAGAGTGCTTTCATTGGTCGATGCGTTCGAGCATTTCGGTGTCGTCTTCTACTACTAAGTTTTCAATGATGAATTGCTGGCGCTCCATGGTGTTTTTGCCCATGTAGAATTCGAGCAATTCTTTTACGCCGTCTTCTTTACGCAGGGTTACGCGGTCGAGGCGCATGTCGGGGCCGATGAACCCGCGGAATTCGTCGGGCGATATTTCGCCGAGTCCTTTGAATCGGGTTATTTCGGCTTTGTCGCCGAGGCGTTCGATTGCTGCTGTTCGTTCTTCGTCGGTGTAGCAGTAGTATGTTTCGTTGTCGTCGGTTTTGCGTGCTTTGCCTGTGCGTCGTGCTTTGGTTTTGTTGCGTACGCGGAAGAGAGGTGTCTGGAGTATGTATACGTGGCCTTTTTTTATGAGGTCGGGGAAGAATTGCAGGAAGAAGCTTATCATCAGCAGGCGTATGTGCATGCCGTCGACGTCGGCGTCGGTTGCTATGATTACGTTGTTGTATCGCAGACCGTCGATGCCGTCTTCGATGTTGAGGGCTGCCATCAGGAGGTTGAATTCTTCGTTTTTGTACAGTATTTCCTGTGTGACGCCGTATGTGTTGAGTGGTTTGCCGCGCAGCATGAATACGGCCTGGGTCTGGACGTCGCGTATTTTAGTGATGGAGCCTCCGGCGGAGTCGCCCTCGGTGATGAATATCGATGACTGCAGTTTTTTTTCGTCGTCGCCTTTGGCGTCGTTGAGGTGTATGCGGCAGTCGAGTAGTTTGCGGTTGTGCAGGTTCACTTTTTTGGCCATTTCGCGTGCTTTTTTTGCTACGCCGGCCATGGCTTTGCGAGAGCGTTCGCTGTCCTGTACTTTTTTGAGTATTATGTCGGCTACGTCGAGGTTGCGGTGGAGGTAGTTGTCGAGGTCGTTTTTTACGAAGTCGCCTATGAATTTGGCTACTGTGGGGCCGTCGGGGCCTACGTCGCGCGAGCCGAGGCGTGTTTTGGTCTGTGATTCAAATACTGGTTCTTCGACTTTGATGGATACTGCTGCGATGATGCCGTTGCGGATGTCGGAGTATTCGAAGTTGCGTCCGAACATTTCTTTGATTGTTCTGGATACTGCTTCTTTGAATGCGCTCAGGTGTGTTCCGCCCTGGGTGGTGTGTTGTCCGTTGACGAACGAGTAGTACTCTTCGCCGTACTGGTTGGCATGGGTTATGGCTATTTCTATGTCGTCGCCTTTGAGGTGTATTATTGGGTAGAGTGGTTCGTCGGTAAGGTTTTCTTTCAGCAGGTCCAGCAGACCGTGGCGCGATACGAAGCGTTTGCCGTTGTAGTTTATTACCAGACCGGTGTTCAGGAAGGTGTAGTTCTTGAGCATGGCCACGATGAATTCATCGCGGTAGCGGTAGTCGCGGAATATGGTGGGGTCGGGTGTAAAGTTTACTTCGGTGCCGTTGGGTGCGTCGGTTGCTACGAGGTCTGACTCGTTTATGAGGTTGCCATGGGTGAATTCGGCTGTTTTCTTCTGGCCGTCGCGTATGGCTGATATTACAAAGCGGTCGCTCAGAGCGTTGACGGCTTTGATGCCTACGCCGTTGAGGCCTACCGATTTTTTGAATGCGGCGCTGTCGTATTTGCCGCCGGTGTTCATTTTCGATGCCACGTCGATGAGTTTGCCCAGTGGAATGCCGCGACCGTAGTCGCGCACGGTCACGTTGCCGTCGGTGATTTCGATGTCGATGCTGCGGCCGAATCCCATCATGTATTCGTCGATTGCGTTGTCGAGTACTTCTTTGAGCAGTACGTATATGCCGTCGTCGCTGGTTGAGCCGTCGCCGAGTTTGCCTATGTACATGCCTGGTCGGCGGCGGATGTGTTCTCTCCAGTCGAGTGTGGTTATATCGTCCTCGGTGTAGTTTACCGCGGGTGTGGGCCGGTTGGGGGCTTGGTCGAATGATTCGAGGGGCAGGGTGGTATCGTTTATGTCGGACATGGCGTTGTAATGAATTCACTACAAATTTAGTGATTTTTTCTCAAATAGCTGCAAGAGCGTGTGTGTATACTCGCGAAAAATTATTAAATTTGTAACTATGAATCAAGTCCGGGCTCAGATCAGTATTGTCATTCCGGTGTTTAACCGTGCCGGAGTGGTGGGGCGTACGCTTGCCTCGGTGGTGTCGCAGAGTGTGAGGCCGCTGCGGGTGGTGCTGGTCGACAATGGTTCTACCGACGGCAGCGGAGATGTGCTTAGGCGGTGGGCCTGTGAGCATTGTTCGCCGGATTTGGATGTGCTGGTGCTTGATGAGCCGCGGCCCGGTGCCGCCTGTGCCCGCAATTGTGGTCTGAGGGCTGTCGACACACCCTGGACTATGTTTTTCGACTCCGACGACGAGATGCTGCCCGGCCATGTGGCGCGTGTGCTGGAGGCCGTATCGGCCAATCCTGAAGTTGACCTTTTCGGCTGGGATGTGAAGGCTTTCGGAGCCGACGGTCGTTCGCGCATTTTGCCTTTCGAGCCTCACGGGCTGGCCTGGCACTCGCTTATGCACGGGTCGCTTTCGACTCTGCGCTATTGTGCCCGAACCGAGCTTTTCCGCAGTGCCGGCGGCTGGTGCGAGCGGCTCGGCACCTGGGATGATATCGAGCTTGGTTGTCGCTTGCTTTGCCTGCGTCCGCATGTGATGAAGCTGCAGGGCGACACCGGGGTGGTGGTGCATTACAGCGCCGAGTCGGTAAGCGGGCCGAGTTATGCGGCCTCGATGGAGAAAGCGCTGATGGCTCTACGCGAGATAGAAAAGAGCTATGCCGCTCTGGGTCCGCTGAGTCATGTGCGGCTCAAGCAGGTGATTCTGGCTGCCGACTGTGTGCGCGACGGGCGCCAGGATGCCGCCGGACTGCTTGCCGATGCGCTGGCGGTCGAGCGTAGCTTTGTTAACCGTCTGGTGTACCGTGCGGCATATTGTTTCCGTATTGCCGGAGGCCGTGGAGCCGCCCGATTATTCAAACCCCTGCTGCGATGAACCGGTTGAAACTACAGATACTTATATGCACCTACGGCGCCGACGGCCTGAGCCGTGTGGCGCAAATGAACTTGCCACGGCTCGACGGTATAGGCTACATAGTGTCGTGTCAGGACCCAGACGGAGCCATTGCCGATTCGGTCGGTCTACTGCCTCCGCGGCCCGATGTGGAGCTGTACATACATGCCGACCGTGGTCTGGGGCTGAACCGCCGCCATGCCATGGAACATGCCACAGCCGAGTTTGTGCTTGTGGCCGACGATGATTTGAGCTACGATGCCGATGCCCTTGCCGAGGCTCTGCGTATAATGGAGGCGCACGACGATGTCGACATTTTTGCCTTCCGCTACAGCGGGGCCGACAACAAGCTGTATCCGCCCGCCGAACACAATCTGGCCACGCCCTTCAAAGGCTATAATCTTACATCGTTCGAACTGGCCTACCGCCTGAGTGCCGTGCGTGCCGCAGGGGTGACTTTCAGTCCGCTGCTTGGGGTTGGTGCTCCGTATCTCAGCGCGGGCGAGGAGAACATATTTACCGAACGTTGCCTTCAGCGCGGGCTCAGGGGGCGCTTCTTTCCGCTTACCATAGTGGAGCATCCCGGCCCCACCACCGGCTACCGTCTGGCTTCCAAGCCGGGTACGATACGCAGCACCGCGGCCTTTATATATGTGAAATATGGCTTTGCCGAGGGGCTGTTGCGCTGCCTGCTGCTGGCCGGGCGTACACCGCAGCCTTACCACAAGGCATTGCTGTATGCGCTCCGGGGCATGGCATACGCCATTAAACACCGCAAAGAATTATGAAAGTACTGTTGATAGGCGATTTCAGCAATTATCACCGCGCACTGGGCGATGGCCTGCTGCAACTGGGCCATGATGTCACGGTGGCATCGTCGGGTACTCAGTGGCTCAATACCGAGCGCGATGTCGACCTGCGTCGCAGGCCCGGCAAACTTGGCGGAGCGCTGCTGTATGCACGCCTGAACAGCACCTTGCTGCCGCGGCTAAGCGGCTATGACGTGGTGCAGGTTTGTTCACCGCTGTTTGTAGAACTGAAGCCGGGGCGGGTAAGCCGGGTGTTCGACAAGCTTAAACAGCGCAACGGTAAAATATACCTTACAGCGCTGTCGACCGACAGTCATCTGGTGGAGCGCCTCAGCGGGCCGAATACGCCTCTGCGCTATAGCGAGTGGCAGGTCGACAGCTGTCCGACTCCTTTTGCCCTCTCGGATGTGAATATGCGCCGGGAATGGCTCGCGCCGGAGATGGTGGAGCACGACCGACATATTTACGCAAATGTCGACGGCGCTGTTACGGCGTTATATGAATACCATAAGATAATAGAGGATGCGATTCCGGCCGAACGGCTTGCTTATGCCGGCATCCCAATCGACCTGCGCAAGGTGAAGCCGTCGGCCATGCCTCCGTCGGGGGCCGGCAATCCGGTGCGCATAATGGTGGCGTATCCGCGGGCCCGAATGATAGAAAAGGGGGCCGACCGTCTGGTGGCTGTGGCGCGCGAACTCGAGCGGCGCTATCCGGGCCGTATTGTGGTCGACGAGGTCACTCAGTTGCCATATAACCTCTTTGTGGAGCGTATAAAGCAGAGCCATATAATTGTTGACCAACTTTACAGCTATACGCCCGGTACTACAGCACTGCTGGCAATGGCCATGGGACGTGTGACCGTGAGCGGCGGCGAGGAGGAATATTATCAATTCATAGGCGAAGGCAGTCTGCGCCCCATTGTGAATACCGACCCGGCTGACCTCGACGAAACTATGCGGCGCCTCGAGGCGGTGGCTGCCGACCGCGACAGGCTGATGGCTATGGCAACCGAGGGGCCGGAGTTTGTGCGCCGTCATAACGATGCTGTAGAGGTGGCAAAGCGATTCGAACGTTTCTGGGAGAAATCGTAGTTGCGATGGCGGACGCCGTCGTTCGCCTGTATGCCACCGGTTGTGTGGCCGCGAGTGCGTACGCCCGTCGAGGACGACGGGCGGGTACTAAGTACTAAATCAGTCCGATATGCCGGAACATTTCGGCATAGTATGCGGCTTTTTTCTCCAGTGCCAGCGGATAAGCCCGGCTGGTAGACGGCATGCGCCAAATTTCGAGCGAGCCGTCGGCGGTGGTCACCATTTCGCCCATGCGCGGCAGCGGAGTGCCGGTAAGGTCGGCCACGACTCCGGCGGCTTTCTCGCCTGTGGTGACTACCGTGTGGCATAGTGGCATCTGCGACAGCAGGTCGGACAGAGGCACCGGCTCTACTATGTCGAGAAACTTATCAGAGGCGTTGTCTTTCAGGCGTCGCACTTTGCGTGCGGTATCGTTGAGTGCGATGCCTTTTTCGGCAAGTAGCCGTTTGATGTCGTCGAGGCGGAAGCAGCGCGCCTGCCGGTCGTATAGCGCGTCGCGTTCGCCAAGAAAAATCAGCCCCATCATGGGCCAGAAATCGTTGGTCCGGTTGGGGTAATAAAAATTCATGGCCCATCGTTTGGGCTGGGGCGGGAAGGTACCCATTATGAGTACCTTCGCACCCTCAGGCATAAACGGGGGCCACGGATGTGATTCGAGTTCCATTTATCAGAAATATCGTGCCATGTCGCTTTCGAGTGTCTGCCAGTCGGCTACACGTTCGGCCAGATTGCCTTCGGCATCGAATATGTATGTCATGGGCAGTGCGTCTACGTTGTAGCTTATCAGCGGGTTGCCCTGCTTGATGGCGGCGCTCCACACGCTTGTCCAGGGCAGGTTCTGGGCCAGGCGATGCCACTCGGGTTCGGTGGCGTCGACGCTAACCTGATAAATTTTCAGCCCGCGGTCCTTGTATTTGTCGTAAACCGTGCGCAGCACCATGGTGTAGGCCGGAGCTTGCTCGGCCGAGTATGCGGCAAAGCTGAGTATGACCGGATGTCCGCTGCCTACGAAGTCGGAGAGTTTGTGTTCCTTGCCGTTTATGTCAACCGACTCGATGTCGGCAGGCAGATTGGTTACGGTTGCGGTAATCTCACGTTCGTATGCCGCGGGGTTACGGCGCTTCATTTCCTGAGCCACACGCATTTCAAGGAACTTGGTGCGGGGGTCGTCGGGACGCTGCTGCTGAAACTTGGTGGCTACGGCGCGCAGGATATTGTAGTCGAGTTTGCGGCTGTTGACGTCAAACAGCGCTTTGCCGTCGAAATTACGGCTGATCAGATAGTATGCCGTCATCACCTCGGGGTCGGCTATGATAAGCTCATAGAGCTGAATCTTGAGGGTGGAGTCGGCCAGAGCCTTGTCGAGGCCTTTGGCGTTGATGGAGGCATATATTAAAGAGTCGGCACCGGCGATTTTAAGGGCGGCGGTCGAGCCCTTCATGGAGTATCGGCCTCCGAAATCGTCAGCGTTGGTGCTGATTGAAATATGGTCGAGCGAGTCGACGGGGAAGTATAGCTTGCGACCGTCAAGACTCAGACGGTAGAGGTCGGGGTATGCCGCCGCCGAGTCGGCAGTAAAGGCAAACTTGCCGTCGTTGTCCACACCAATCGAGTCGAGAACAATCCACGAGCCGCTTACATTCTGTTCGATAGCCAGTTTGCGGCCTTGGGCACCTTCGACAGAGCCATCGACCTTCCAGCCATCTTTTCCGGCACATGCGCTCAGGGCTGCGATGCCGCCCATAAGCAGAAGTTTTACGTACGCTTTCATTGTGAGGCCCTGTTATTCGAATTCAGCCGCGATGCTGTCGGCGATGCTCTGCATCTGCTCGGCGGGCAGGGGTGTTTTTTTACTGAACTGGAGGTCGCCCTCGGAGTTGATGGGAGCCAGATGCACATGGGTGTGAGGCACTTCCATGCCCATCACGGCCACGGCTATGCGCTTGCATGGTATGGCCTTTTTCATGGCCTTGGCCACGCGGCGGGCAAAGAGCATCAGCTCGGTATAGTCCTGCTCATCGAGGTCGAATATGTAGTCTACTTCCTTGCGGGGAATAACCAATACGTGGCCCGGAGTCACGGGGTTGATGTCGAGGAAAGCATAGTGCTTTTCGTCGGCTGCCACACGGTACGAAGGAATTTCGCCGGCGGCAATTTTGGAGAATATGGTTGCCATTTGGAGAGCGGTTTATCAGAATGAAATTTCCACGATTTCAAATTTCATCAGGCCGGAGGGCACACGTATTTCCACCACTTCGCCCAGCTTGTGGCCCAGCAGCCCCTGGGCTATGGGAGTCGACGAAGCGATTTTCTTTTCCTTGAGGTTGGCCTCGGAGTCGGCCACGATTGTGTACTCCATAGTCATGCCGTTGGCCACGTTTTTGATTTTTACACGGTTGAGAATCTGAATCTCGTCGGTGTTGAGTTTTGAGTCGTCAATGATGCGTGCATTGGCCACGAGGTCCTTGAGCTGCGATATTTTCATTTCGAGCATGCCCTGTGCCTCCTTGGCGGCATCGTATTCGGCATTTTCCGAGAGGTCGCCTTTGTCGCGGGCCTCGGCGATAGCGCGTGAAATTTCGGGGCGTTTTACAGATTCGAGATAGGCAATTTCGTCCATCTTTTTCTTGTAGCCCTCTTTGGTCATATAAGTGATAGCCATGATGATTCTGTGTTTTTTTGAGAGATTAAAAAAAATAAGCGACTCGGCCATGTCTGGCTGAGCCCCTCAGAAATTCTGACGCAAAGTTAGCCTAAAAAAGTGAGAGCGCGACGAAAATGGTGTTAATGTTTATTAAATGCAGCAGCCGCTCAAAGTTAAGCCGCGGAAACTGATTATTTTTGCAATATGATTACAGAATTTCTGACAGCCCACGGGCTTATGGGCCTTGCTATCGGCCTGAGTACTTTTTTAATAATAGGTATTTTTCATCCTATAGTAATAAAATGTGAGTATTATTTCGGCGTGAAATGCTGGTGGTGGTTTCTGCTGCTCGGAATCGCTTCGTGCGTCGCCTCGGTGTGTGTGGCCGATGTGGCGGTATCGACTCTGCTTGGCGTTGTAGCCTTCTCGTCGTTCTGGACTATAAAGGAAATATTCGAGCAGCGCGACCGTGTGCGTAAAGGCTGGTTCCCGGCTAATCCCAAGCGAAAATACTGATGCCACAGCCGAATATAATAGTATTGCACGTAGCCCGTGGCTACGAGGAACGTGCCCGGCATATCGAGTCAATGATGCAGCGCCACGGCCTTGAATTCGAGTACATGCTGCGGGGAGATATCCCGCAGGTGACACCTCAGGTGCTCGCCGAGTATTTCTGCGACAGTTTCGGAGGAGCTGATGCCTTTACATCGTGCAGCTATAAGCATCTGCTCGCGTGTGAACACATAGTTGCCCAAAACTGGCCCGGTGCCGTGATTATGGAAGACGACGCAGTGCTGTTTGCACGCTTCGGCACGCTGCTGCCCGAAGCATTGCGCCAGCTCGACACAGCCTGTCCGGGGCCCGCGATACTTTCGCTTGAGGACACACGCCTGAGATTTGTGCCGTACAGCCGGCGCCGCAAGGGGCAGTTGGTATATCCCGGCGACCGCGACCGTCTGGCAGGCTGCTACTATATAAACCGTGCCGGTGCGCAGGCAGTGCTTGACTTTGCCCGCAGCCACAAGCTCGACCGGCCAATCGACACCTTTCATCGCCTGATGCTGGACAGCGGGCTGCTGAATTACTGGTGGATGCAGCCCGCCATAGCCACCCAGGGCAGTTTCACCGGTCTGTTTCCCTCGTCGTTGTCCACGCGCTACAGCCGGCTGATGACACCGCTTGTGTGGCGTCTGAAATTAGGTTACCGCAAGCTCTTATACCGGTTTCGCTGATAAACCAGCCGCATGATACGGTCGGCAAAAACCGGGCGGTAATGCGTGTTGTCGTAAAGCAGGGTGTCCTGTTCGAGTGTGGTGGCAAGTGAGAAACTGTAATCGTGTACCCTTTCCACACCGAATATCGATTGCATCAGTTGCAAATCGGTCGGATTAAGTACCGTTTTACGGCGGTTGGGGCCTATCACCACCTGGAAATCGGTATGGTGTTTTTTGAATATTTCAGCTATGGTTCTCATAGCCTCGGCACGTCGGCCCGTGAGGCATGTTGTGGCTACAGTTATTTCCACAGGCGAGGGCTGTAGAGGATGTATGCAGTAGAAAGCTGCCGGGTCGGCGGAGATTATGGAATCCCAGACAGGAATTGATTCCTGATTGGTGGCCCGGTCATATATAATAGGCTGTGGTTCGAAAATCATATTGCGCCCGTTGTTGCAGGGGAGTCCGCTGATCTGTGCCGGAATCCAGCTTTTAAGGAAATCGGCGTTTGTTGCCGCTCTGAAGAAAGTATAGTGATAGCTTAGCCGCTCGGTAAGCGTGTGCTGAAGTTGCGGCGGATTCACGAAGGCAGGTCCCGCGGATTCATCGCTACCCATTATTATGGGGTCGAGGACAACGAGTGCGAAATCCAGTGGCTGACCGAGTTCGTCGAGATACTTTATTTTGGCGGCCATCGACGGCAGACTCTCCGATGACGAATCAAAGTGGTATGCCTTGGCGCGACCGCTTGAGTCGGCCAGTTGCTGCCACGTTTCGGCATCGTAGTAGCACGATATCGACGAACCGAATATGAAAGCGTTGTAGCTGTGACCCTGAGCCACGCGGTCGTGGAAATTAGCGAATGTAACCAGCCCTTTGTTCATGCCTATGCGCGCCGGATTTTCTGTTGGGTCGGGCAGATAGCAGTCGTAGTGCCGCAATACCTTGTATGGGTCGGTGCAGATATACCATAGCAGGGCAACCAGTACCGGCGGACTTGCCACCAGCACCGTGCGCAGCATGAATCTGATTATCGAACGGGCCGTTGTATCCATCAGAACTGAAAATAAATGAAAGTCATTTCCACCGGCTCGCTGATTATTATGCACCCCATGCACAGCCAGTAATAGGCTATACGCGCCCGTGGGCCTCTGCCGAACCGTTCAAGCGGGTAATCCATTGCGCGGCACTTCCATTCGGTAACCATAACCACAGCTGCAGGCAGCATCCACCATATTTTAAGCAGATACAGCCAGTTGCGGAATCCTATAAATGCTATGGCGATAATGGCTGCCACTGCCAGCCCGGCTACCGTCGGCCGCAGCCAGCCTTTTCGGCAGATAAATGTGGCGATAAGCCACAGCACGCCGAAAACAAGCAGATAAATCCATATTCCGGAGAAACCGGCGGCGAGCTGGCTCCATTCCGAACAGCGGAAAAGATAGAACCCGAATGCCACAATACCGAAAGTCAGTATTATTGAGGGTAAATCGCGTGCTGTGGCCGAGCCTGACGGACGCCGCATGTGCAGCAATGTTTTAGCCGCCACGTACACTGCGGCCCAGTATATACCCCAGATTATAAAGTTCCAGGCGGCTCCGTGCCATATTCCCGACACCACGAACACCAGCACAGTGTTCCACATGGCGCGGGTATGACCGCGCCGGTTGCCTCCCAGGGGTATGTACAGGTAATCTCTGAACCACAGCATCAGCGATATATGCCATCGCTGCCAGAATTCAAGTATGTTGCGCGAGAAATACGGAAAACGGAAATTAGCCATCAGCTCTATGCCGAGCAGACGCGATACTCCGCGGGCTATCTCGCTGTACGCCGAGAAATCGCAATAAATCTCTATCGAGAACACAATGCCGCCCAGCAGAACCAATATCGGATTTCCGGGTATCTGGGCGTAAATACGGTCGGAATACAAGGCGAGCATGTCGGCCACGCACAATTTCTTCATCAGTCCGAATAGTATCAGCCGTAGCCCCGACGAGGCCATGGCTCGGTTCCATTGCCTTGCATTCGCAATCTGTGGCAACAGTTGCGATGCCCGTTCGATAGGACCGGCCACCAACTGCGGAAAATATGCTATGAAGGTGGCAAATGTAACAGGATTCGTGCACACGGCCGCACGGCCTTTGTACACATCGACTGAATACGCTATCGCCTGGAAAGTATAGAACGAGATACCCACCGGCAGCAGTACGTCAATTGTGAACCAGTCGAGATTCCATCCGAATACACTCAGTAGCCGCTGCAGATTTTCCGAGAAGAAATTCAGGTATTTGAATACTATCAGTATGCCTATGTTGAATACTATGTTCAGAGCTGTCAGCACTCGCCCGTACCTTCGGGCTGCAAACAGTCCGGTGAGGTATGTAGTGGCCGTGGTGAGGATTATCAGTCCCAGGAAACGCCAGTCCCACCATCCGTAAAAGAAATAGCTTGCCGCCAGCAGAAGCATGTTCTGGGTCTTGACCCGGCTGCGTAACAGCAGCCAGTAAAGCACAAACACCGTAAGCATGAATATGGCGAAAAGTATTTCGGTAAACTGCATTGTCAGTGGTTTTGGGTGCGCGCCGCCGCGTGTCGTTGCTGGTAGTTATATATGGCCATTGCCACTCCTGCAAGTGGGCGGAGTCGTTCAGACAGATGGTCTGAGTAGTTATCGGGATACCGGCGTCGGATGTCCAGGATGTCTTCGTACTGCTTGCGGGTGAGCAGGGTGCCGAACTGGGTAATCATGTCTTCGCCTATCAGTTTGGCTATATGGCTGTAGACGGTGCTTTCCGACAGTCCACGCTCTCGGGCTATCTCCGGCACGGGCATGCCGCTGTTGTACAGTATCAGAGTCTGCTTCATGCTGCTGCCCTGAGGCAGTGTCGCCGTCATGCCCTCGAACTTGCGTATAGCCTGAATGAAGCGGCTGCCGAAGCGCACAAGCTTGCGCTCGCCCACTCCGCTTATATCGGCCATTTCCTCTAAGGTCTTCGGGCGGCGGTGAGCCATGTCATGCAGGGTGGCGTCGCTGAACACCATGTAAGGCGCTATGCCGTCTTTCTGCGAAATGGCCATACGTATGGTTTTGAGTTGCTCGAACAGTTCTTCTTCGGGTGATAGCGTCGGCACGTCGAGGGCCGGAATTCTGCCGCGGCGCTGTTTTTCGTCTTTAGTCTGTTCCGGCACGTAGCGTGCCAGTTCGATTCGTGCGCGTCCATACACCACATCCATGCCGAATGGGGTGGGGTGTAGGTGGTTACTCTCGTCGTAGGCAATCTCGAACAGTCCCAGCTGCACCATCTGCGACAGGTAGTGGTTCCATTGGGCCACGTTGAGGTCGCGTCCGGCTCCGAATGTTTTTATTCGGTCGAAGCCCAGCCGCCTGATATCGGACTTGAGCGAGCCGCGCAATATGTCGTTGAGCATATACATGCCGGCTTTTCCACCCACGCGTATCGATGCGCTCAGGGCCATTTGTGCCAGTGTGGTGCCATCGAAGCGGTGCGGCGGATTGAGGCAGATGTCGCAGTTGCCGCAGTCGTGAGCGGCGGTTTCGCCGAAGTAACTCAGCAGTATGCGGCGGCGGCATACTCCGGCCTGGGCGAATTTGAGCATCTGCTGCAGTTTTTCATTGCTTACACTGCTGCGGCCCGATTCCTCGGCGAAGTTACGCAGAGTAATCATATCGGCCATGGAGTAGAACAGCATAGCATGGGCCGGCAGGCCGTCGCGTCCGGCACGACCTATTTCCTGATAGTAGCTTTCGATATTGGATGGCAGATTGTTGTGTACCACATAGCGGATGTTGCTCTTGTCGATGCCCATACCGAATGCTATTGTGGCGCACACCACCTGCACGGTGCCGTTTATGAAGGCCTTTTGCGCTGCGGAGCGTTCATGGGTAGTCATGCCGGCGTGGTAGCATACGGCGCGGAAACCGAGTGCGTTGATGCGTTCGGTCATTTCCTCGGCGCTTTTGCGGCTGAGGCAGTAGATTATGCCGGAGTCGTTCGGATGCTTGCGGATAAGCGAGGCAATCAAACGCATTTTGTTCTTCATGCCGGGGTTGTTCACCACTTGCAGCGAAATGTTGGGGCGGTCGAACGAGCCGGTCCATGTAAATGGGTCGGCCAGATTCAGGTTCGCGGCTATGTCGCGGCGGCACAGGCGGTCGGCGGTGGCGGTGAGAGCCATTATCGGCACGCATGGATATTTCTGTTTTATTCGTGCCAGGTCGGTGTATACGGGCCGGAAATCGTGGCCCCACTGCGATATGCAGTGTGCCTCGTCGATGGCGAACAGGTTTACCGGTATGCGGTCCGACCATCGGTCGATTTCCTGGAGCAGTCTTTCAGGCGATATGTACAGCAGTTTTATGTGGCCCTCGAACAAGGCCTCCATCACCGCGCGGTTATCGGATTCGTTGTGGCCGGAGTGTACAGCCGCCGCCGGTATGCCGTTGGCCTGCAGGGCGGCGGTCTGGTCGTCCATCAGTGCTATCAGAGGCGACACTACTACGGCGAAGCCGTCGCGCGCCAGGGCGGGTATCTGAAAACACAGCGATTTGCCACCGCCGGTAGGCATCAGTACCAGCGAGTCGCGCCCTTGCATGGCCGCGTCGATAATTTCGGCCTGCCCGGAACGGAACGAGTCGTAGCCATAGAATTTCTTTAGAATTTCTTTCGGCGTCATTTTGTGTTGCCCAGCAGCCGGTTATAGCGTTTAGGGTCGTTGATGGCCTCGTAGGCGGCCTTGAATACAGGGTCGAACATGTTTGTGGCGCGTGAGAAAGAGCCGCGTTCGAACAAGTCGCGTGAAATCAGGCCCTTGACGATTGCGGTTACATAGGGTTTGGAGCGCTCCCACTGCTCGCTGTTGAACTCAGTGCTGTCGGCGGTGGTGCGTGCCACAAGGTCGGTGAGCATCCGGTCGGTTACATTGAAGTCGCGGTAGAAGCGGTCCTCGTCGGGGTACAGTTTCTGCAGCTGCTTGCGGTTGGTGTCCACGTAGTTGAGCACGTAGCTGTTGAGCGAGCCTTTGCCCAGCATGGCGCGGTAGTAGGGGGTGAAGTATGTGGTGTCGACGGGCACGAAAATGTCGGGTAGAATACCGCCTCCGCCGTATACGGTGCGGTGGTTGCGCAGGGTCCGGTACTGTAGGCTGTCGATGAGCTTTATCGAGTCGGCGCTCCACAGTTCGCCGGAGTTGAGCCTGTTGAGTATGTCGAGTTCGTATTCCTCGCTGTGGCCTTTGGCGTAGTGCTTCTGTATGCAGCGGCCCGAGGGGGTATAGTACCTGGCGGTGGTGAGGCGTATCATCGAGCCGTCGGGGAAGGGGAACGGGCGCTGTACCAAACCTTTGCCGAAGGTGCGTCGGCCCACAACCAGACCGCGGTCGTTGTCCTGCATGGCACCGGAGAAGATTTCAGATGCCGAAGCCGAGAACTGGTTCACCATCACAACTACCGGAATGTCGAGGTACTTGCCGTCGACGTCAAGGTTGAAGTGCTGCGGCGCGCTGTTGCGTCCGGCAGTGTACACTACCGGGTCGCCGGCATGCAGGAAGTCGGCTGCCATCTGGCATGCGGCTCCCAGATAGCCGCCGCCGTTGTCCTGCAGGTCGATAATCAGCTGCTTCATGCCTTTCTTGGCAAGCTTGGCGGCAGCCTGGCGCACTTCGGTTGGAGTTTCCTCGGCGAAGCGGCTCACGGCAATGTAGCCGGTATTGTCGTCGACCATATAAGCCTCGTTGACGCTGTACAGGGGTATGTCGTCGCGTGTCACCACAAACTCAAGCAGTTCGGGGTTGTTGCCTCGCATCACCATCAGGCGTACTTTCGATCCCTTTTCGCCTCGCAGAGTTTTCAGAATCTTGGAGTTGGGCAGCTTGCGACCGGCCAGAATAGTGTCGTTGGCGCTTATAATCTTGTCGCCCGGCTGTATGCCCACTTTCTCGCTGGGACCTCCGCCGGTGGTCTGAATTACGTACACGGTGTCGGTACTCATGTTGAACTGTATGCCTATGCCCGAGAACTTGCCTTCAAGCGGCTGAGTCAGTTCGGTGGTTTCCTCCGGGTTGGAGTACGACGAGTGGGGGTCGAGAGTTTTCAGCATGGCCACGATAGCCTCCTGGACAACCGAGTCGGCGTTGACATCCTCCACATAATAGTTCTCGATAATCTGTTCAGCCATACGCAGTTTGTTGTTGGGTGAGAACTGCATCTGCTGGCCGCATATCTTGTTGGCCAGAGGCAGCAGAACTGCGGCGGCCATGATAGTCAGTATTAATTTTTTCATCAGGTGTGTATTTATTAAATGCAAATTTAGTATTTTTGCAGTTAAAACGCGAAAGCGCTTATTAAAAATTAACAATTCAGCCGAACAAGGTATGACTGACTTTATTAAAACATCTATAGCAGGTGTATGGATTATCGAGCCGCAAAGATTCGGCGACAGGCGCGGATATTTCTGCGAAACCTACCGCCGCTGCGATTTCGATACGATAATCGGGCCTGTGGATTTCGTGCAGGAAAACGAGTCGTATTCCTCGGGCCGCGTTATCAGAGGCCTGCACTTGCAGCGTGGCAATGCGGCACAGGCCAAACTTGTGCGAGTGTCGCGTGGCCGTGTGCTTGATGTGGCTGTCGACTTGCGGGCCGGCTCGCCCACTTTCGGCAAATATGTAGCTGTAGAACTCGATTCCGACAGCGGCCGCCAGCTGTTTGTACCCCGTGGATTCGCCCATGGTTTCGCTGTACTCAGCCCCGAGGCCCAGTTCCAGTATAAGGTCGATAACTATTATGCTCCGGAGGAGGAGTTGTGCCTTCGTTTCGACGACCCCACTGTGGCCGTTGAGTGGCCTTTCGACCCGGCCGAGGCTATACTGTCGCCCAAAGACCTACGCGGCCTGAGCTTCAGTGAATTTTGCGAGAAACTGAAATAATCATAAAACTACAGCGTTCTTATTTTATGCCGGAAAATGAAAAATACAAACGCCTTATAGAGGCTTTGAAAGATAAGGCTGCGGAAATCCTGCCTAAAGGTTCGCGTCTGGTACTTTATGGCTCAAGAGCCAGAGGTGACGCACGGCCTGATTCTGACTGGGATTTACATGTATTGATTCCCGGACCGGAGAAACTGCCTCTTAAAGAAAACGACAAATATGCATGGCCATTGGAACAGGTTGGCTGGGAGTTCGATGAGTTTGTGACCGCGCGATTATACTCATTTGCCGGATGGCTGAAACGTAGTTTCCTGCCTTTTTACAAAAATGTGGAACATGATAAAATAATATTGTTTGAAAATTAAGTGACTATGACTCTTACGCCTGAGGATAGAGCCGCTATAACCGAATATCGTATCGAGAAGCTGATAAACGAATAATGAAAACATTCACATCATACGGCGGCGGAGTCGACAGCCGCATCATAGAGCAGGCCGTGGAGTTGCTGCGCGAAGGTGGGGTGGTGATATATCCTACCGACACGCTCTACGCCATGGGCTGCGACGCCCTCAACCCAAAGGCTGTGGAGAAATTATGCCGGCTCAAAGGCATAAACCCCGACAAACAGATGCTGTCGGTGGTGTGCAGCGACTTTTCGCAGGCAGCCGAATATGCCCGCATCGACAACCGCGCTTTCAGAATTATGAAGGAATATCTGCCAGGGCCGTTCACCTTTGTATTGCCTGCGGCGCATACATTGCCACGGCAGTTCAAAGGGCGCAAGACCGTAGGTGTGCGTATTCCCGATAACCCCATAGCACGTGCAATGGCCGAGGCTCTGGGCAATCCGGTGATGTCGTCATCGGTGGCTCCGTACGACCCCGACGACATAGTGTCGCCGGCTGCGCTTGCAATCGACTATGAACATCAGGCTGATGCCCTGATTGACGGTGGCGAAGGCCTCGACACCCCCTCTACCGTGGTCGACCTTACAGATTCGTCAAACCCCGAAGTTCTGCGCCGGGGAGCAGGAGAGTTCGAAGAATGATGGAACTGCACCGGATTACTATCGAAGAACTGTATGGCGAGTTTCCGCAGTCGGTAACACCATACGGCAGCGAAGCCTTCAACAGGCTCAATGCACCCAAAGCCGACTCTCTGGCCGCATATATACTCCGCGACAGCAAAGGCAAAGCTCGCCTTGGAGTACTTGCCGGAGAGTGCGACGGCTCCATGCGGGTGCCTTTTTCGGCTCCGTTCGGCGAGGTTCTGTACCGCAGGCCCCAGACACTGGAAACGTGTATGGACTTGGCGCATGCACTCAGAAACACTATCCCCGCAGGCATGCAGCTGACCCTTGCGCCGGATTTCTACGACCCGTTGATGCTGCCCAGACTTAAAGGAGCGCTCGGCATTGTTGCCACCGAAATGTATCACGACTACAACTACAGCTACCCGCTGACCCGCTACAGCGACTTTGTGTCCGGGCTTGCCCCCGCAGCACGAAACCATTACAACCGCGCCTGTCGCGCCGGATTCAGCTTCACAGCCGATGCTGATCCGGCGAGAGTCTACGAGGTGATACGCCGCAACCGTGCGTGGCGCGGCTATCCTCTGGCCATGAGTTTCGAGGCTCTGTGCGAAACTGCCGCAGTGGTAGGCATCGACTGGCATCTGCTGTCGCTTGGCGATGCCGATGTCGCCTCGGCGGTGGTGTACAGGCTGAATCCGCAAGTGGCACAGGTGATTTACTGGGGCGATGTTGAGGGTTATGGCGGTGAGCGACCCATGAACCTGCTGGCCCGTCGCGTGGCCGACCATTACCGCGCCCTCGGGTTCGAAACCCTCGACATAGGGCCCAGCTCCGGCCGCGGGGTGCCCGACACAGGCCTGTGTACATTCAAGGAAAGCCTCGGCTGCGACTTGACATTCAAATCCACATTCCTATGGTAAGTGACAAACCCAGAATAGAATATGTCGACCTGGTAAAAGGTTTCTGCATGTTCTTTGTTATTTCGTTTCACTGCCACGTAACCTACTGCCCGTGGTTCTACAGCACCATACGCAGCATGTACCTGCCGGCATTCTTTTTCTGCGCCGCGCTGTTTTTCAGGCCCGAGCAGCCATTCCGTCAGTTTGTGGTGCGCAAGGTCAACCTGTTGCTGGTGCCGTGGGCGTTCTTTCTTTTTATATGTTTATGCGGTTACGCCGGCATATACCTTTTCGGCAGACTGTTTCCGGACAGCGGTATCGATCTGGCCTCAGTAACAGGCGACTACTTGCTGTATGATTTCATAAAGCACCCAGCCAATCTGCCCTCGTGGTATCTGTGGTGTATTTTTTTCTCGTTCATGGCATATTACGCCGTGTGCCGCCTCGGACACCGGCACTTGTTGCTTAAAATAATCGCTGCGGTGGCCTTTGCCCTTGCAGGGTGGTACTTTGAACAATACGGCATACGGCAGGTGCTGCGCCATAAAAGCGTTGTAATGGAATTTCTCTACGACTTCCATTTCTTCACGGCCCTGGAGATGCTGCCGTTTATGTTCGCCGGCGAGGAACTGCGGCGCCGCGGGCTGCTTGGCTTCAACTACCGCAGCATGGCCGCATTGGCTGTATTTGCCGTAAGTGTGGCATTATGGGTGTTTTATTCCCAGAGGGTGTTTGTGACACTCTACGGCCATGTGTGGCCACTTGAGGCTTACATCCCCGGCTTTGCAGGCACTTCGGCCATATTCATCCTTATGGCGGCCATTAACCGTTTTCCGCTGCTCGACTTCCTTGGCCGCAACAGTCTTACTGTACTGTGTACACACTACATGATATTCCTGATTATGGAAAATTACATCCACAACCTTTGGTGGCTCTTCGCCTGTGTGTTGGCGCTTACGCTTGTGGCTGTTAAATTCTGTATAACATATTTTCCGTTGTTTACGGGCCGGGGAAACTTCTTTCCACTGTCCCGTACACACCTAAGCCTGTCATAAATAATGGAACAGCTACGCGAATTTCTGACCGAACACCTGCCTTGGCCTTTGGCGCGCGAGATTGCCATGCTTGCAGTGATAGCAGCTATTGCCATAGTATCATACTTTATAATGAACTATGCCATGCGCAAGGTAAAGGAGATTGTCGAAGATACAGAAACCAAAATCGACGACATATTGCTCGATGCCTCAATGCGCAAGGCATTGTCGTGTCTGGTACCGGCATTGATAGTGAATTATTTCCTTCCTCAGCTGTATGACAATTCCACAACCCTGCACCAGTGGATAAAGACACTCACCTCCCTTTACGTGCTCACTGCCGTGATATATGTGTGCATAGTGCTGGTGAAGAATCTGTACCACCTGATGGAAGATACCGAAAAGACCCGGCGCTATGCCGTAAAGGGCATATTCCAGATGGTGCGTCTGATTATTATCTGCATAGGTGTGATAATAGGGCTGAGCATGCTACTTGGCCGGGAGCCTACCGCCATAGTCACAGCCATCGGAGCCTCGGCCGCAGTGCTTATGTTAGTGTTCAAGGACACTATTATGGGCCTGGTGGCCTCGGTACAGCTTTCGGCCAACAACATGCTGCGCAAGGGCGACTGGCTGGTGTGCGACTCGCACGGCATAAACGGCACCGTAACCGATGTGTCGCTCACTACCGTAAAGGTGCTGAATTGGGACAACTCAATATCAACCATACCTCCTTATACGCTTATAACCGACTCGTTCCGCAACTATCAGAACATGCGCGACATGGGCGGCCGAAGGGTGGAGCGTTCAATACTGATAGACTTGAATACGATACGTTTTCTGGAAGCGGACGAAATAGAGCGCCTGCGCAGTCGCGGCAGGCTCGAGGGGCTGGGCGACATCGATGCCCGCAACATGGTGAATCTGCACCTGCTGCGACTGTATCTTGACAATTTCATCCGCCATGACCGACGTGTCAACAGCTCGATGCTTTTTATGGTACGCCAAATGCAGCCCACGGCTCAGGGCCTGCCTCTGCAGCTTTACTTCTTTACCAAGGTAACGGCCTGGCGTGAGTTCGAACAGGTGCAGAGCGATATCTTCGACCACGTCTACGCCATTGTCAACGAATTCGGCCTGCGAATGTTCCAGACTCTCGCCGGCAGTGATATCAGTCGTCTTCCCGTCGGCCGTATGTAAAACGCCGGTTTGCCTGTACGGGATTAATTTTGTAACTTTGCATCAGAATCGCCGATGAGGGAAGCCGGTGCGAATCCGGCACAGTCCCGCTGCTGTGAGTTCATACATCGTGCGCTATGCCATTGGCTATGCTGAGAAGGCGCGCACTATACCGATGGAACAAGTCAGAAAACCTGTCGGAGTGATTCATCGTTTAATTAGCCTGCGAGGACGGGCATAAAAACCACTATAGTGAAATTCGCAACATTACTGTTTTTTACAGTGGCCGTGATTACGCCGGCCAGGGCCTCGATGGCCGATTCGATTCCTGCCGACAGTGTTGACTATGTGCTGGCGGAAGTGACCGTAGCCGGTCGCCGACCAAATGTGGAAACCATACCGGTTCAGGTGCTCTCGGGCGATGAACTGCAGCGCCTCAATTCCAACTCCGTGGCCGACGCCCTGCGCTATTTCGCAGGCGTACAGGTGAAGGATTACGGCGGAGTGGGAGGCATAAAGACCGTGAACATACGCTCTATGGGCACTAACCATACCGGTGTGGTGTACGACGGTGTGGAACTTGGCAATGCCCAGAATGGCCAGATTGATCTGGGGCAGTTCTCGCTCGACAACATGGAGTCAATATCGCTGCACAACGGCCAGAAAAGCGAGATTCTGCAGCCGGCACGTGACTTCGGTTCGGCCGGCACCATCTACATGCGCACACGCACGCCACATTTTGAGCCCGGCGAAACCTATCATCTGCGCGGAGCCGTGCGCTTCGGCTCGTTCGACCTGCTCAACCCTTCGGCGCTCTTCGAACTGCGCCTGAGCCCTGTGGTAAGTGCCCAGCTGTCGGCTGAATATCTTACATCATCGGGAAAATACAAATTCCGCTACCGCCGTGTGAATCCGGCAGGCGAACTGGCATACGACACCACCGCTGTGCGTCAGAACGGCGACATCAGCGCCACCCGCCTGGAACTGAACGTCAACGGTACTCTGAGCAACGGCGAGTGGCGCGCCAAAGTATACAACTACAACAGCGAGCGCGGCGTGCCAGGGGCAATTGTGAACAATGTGTGGCGGCGCGGCGAACGCATCTGGGATAACAACTCGTTTGTACAGGCTTCATATTCGGCTGATTTCGGGCCTGTGACCACTCTAAATCAGGCAAAGTACTCGTTCTACCGCACTCACTATGTGAACAACGACGACAAGCAGCTGAAAATCGACAATCTGTACCGCCAGCGCGAGTTTTATTTTTCGTCGGCCAACGAGTATGTGGCCAGGCGCTGGCTGCGTTTCTCGCTCAGCTACGATTTTATGTGGAACACTCTCAGCGCCGATGTGTATGGTTTCGCCAAGCCCGACCGCTACACCAACATGCTCTCCGCCGCAGGTTCGATGGATCTCGGCCGCTTCAAGATGCAGGCCTCGGCGCTGGGCACATTCATAAACGACAAACTCGCAGGCCGTCAGGCTCCCGAGTCAAAGCAGGTATTTACGCCGGCAGTATATGCCTCGTACACGCTGCTGAATAACCGCGAACTGGGTGTGAGGGCCTTCTACAAGCGCTCGTTCCGCATGCCTACCTTCAACGACCTGTACTATGCCGACATGGGCAACTCGCAGCTCAATCCGGAGCGGGTGACCCAGTACAACGCCGGAGTTCTGTGGGACCACCATACACGCGGCCTGCTTGAGAGTCTGCGTCTAAGCGCCGACGTATACTACAACACCGTACGTGATAAGATTGTAGCTTACCCCAAAGGCCAGCAGTTTCGCTGGACCATGCTCAATCTGGGCCGGGTGCAGATTCGCGGTATCGACGTCCAGGCCGTAGCCTCGATGCAGCCGCTGCGCGACCTCAATGTAACACTGCGTGCCCAGTACACATTCCAGCGGGCCATCGACGTCACAAGTCCGGCCGACAACTATTACCGCCACCAGATACCTTATATACCGCGCAACAGCGGCTCGGCGGTGGTCAATCTCACCTGGCGGCAGTGGGGGCTGAACTACAGTTTCATTTATGTTGGCGAACGTTATAACCAGCAGGAAAATATCCGTTACAACTACACCCAGCCATGGTACACGAGCGACTTGTCGCTGAGTCGCGATTTTAATATCGGGGCTGTACGTATGCGCGCCCTGCTTGAGGTCAACAACCTGCTCAGCCAGGATTACGATGTGATAATCAACTATCCGATGCCCAAGCGCAACTGGCGAGTAAATCTTACTATAGAGATTTAGAGCTATATAAATCACACAAAGAGCACACAGAGTATAGTATAAAAACTCTGTGTGCTCTTTGTGTGATTTCTGATTCCTGTTATGTCCTCAGCTTGCGGCGTACATAGCCTCGATTTGGGCGGAATAGAGGTTGTTGATTATGGGTCGGCGCAGCTTGAGGGTGTTGGTCAGTTCGCCGGTTTCGATGCTGAACTCGCGCGGCAGCAACACAAACTTTTTGATGCGCTCGAAGTTGGCGAAGTTCTTCTGCAGGCGGTCGATGCGTTCCTGCAGCATGTGGCGAATCTCATTGTTCTGAATAAGGTCGTCGATACTGCCGAATTCGATTTTCTTTTTGCGTGCGTACTCTTTCAGAGCTTCGAAAGCCGGAATGATGATGGCGGTGACATATTTACGCTTGTCGCCGATTACGGCTACCTGCTCAATGAAGCGGTCCTCGCCCAGACGGCTTTCAAGGGCCTGGGGTGCGATGTATTTGCCGTTGGAGGTCTTGAACAGGTCTTTGATGCGTTCGGTGAGAACGATTGCGCCGGAGGCGTCGATGTATCCGGCATCGCCGGTGCGGAACCAGCCGTCGTCCGTAAAAGCTTCAGCTGTAGCCTCGGGCCTGCCGAAGTAGCCTTGCATAACGGTGGGGCCTTTGACCTGAATTTCGTTTTCTTCGCCTATTCGTACCTGCACACGGGGCATGGGTGTTCCTACGCTGCCCGGTTCGTAGGCGCGGTCGGGGAAGCAGCTTACGGTGGCTGTGGTTTCGGATAGGCCGTAGCCAATGAGTATGTTTATGCCGCAACTCTGAAAGAATTCAACGATGTTGGCCGAAAGGGGAGCGCCGGCGGTGGGGAATATGTTGCCTTTGTCGACTCCGAGGGCACGGCGTATGGTGCTGAGTACCTTTTTGTCGTAGAATCTGTAGCGTGTTTCGAGCCATGCTGGCACCGGCAGTCCGAGGCGCTTGTAGTGGAGGTTGCGTCGGCGGCCTATGGCAATGGCGCGGTTTATGAATTTACGGCGTATGCTGCCGGCGGAGGCCAGTTTGTCCTGTATGGCGGTATATGCTTTTTCCCAGAAGCGAGGTACCGAGCACATACACGTGGGACGTATTTCTTTGATTGTCTGCTGTATTTCCTTGGGATTGCGGTTTATGGCCACTTTCATGCGGTTGAACAGGCAGAAGTATGTCCATGCTTTTTCGAATATATGGCTCAGAGGCAGGAAACAAAGCGAGGTATCGTTTTCGGAGAGCATGGTCAGGCGTTCGCGGTGTATCTCAATTGCAGCGTCGAAGCAGCTGTGGTTGAGTATGGCGCCTTTAGGCTCGCCGGTGGTGCCCGATGTATATATTAATGTGGCTACGTCGGATGGCAGGGCTTCGGCCGAACGCCGTTCGACAACTTTGATTGCTTTTGGTTCGGCAGCGGCTCCGAGTTTGAGCATCGAAGTGAAGCTCAGCAGGCCGTCGACCTTGATGTCGGGTTCGAAGTAGCTGACTATGTACTTGAGGTCCGGGCAGTTGTCGCGCACTTCAAGTATGGTGTCGAGCTGAGAGCGGTCGCCTACCATCACCATCTGTGCATGGCAGTCGCGCAGAATGAATTCAACCTGCGAGGGCGACGATGTGGCGTACAGGCTCACCGGTACAGCGCGGTTGCGGTAGCATGCAAAGTCGCTTACAAGTATTTCGGGGCTGTTGGCCGAGAATATCGCCACGGAGTCCGACGGTTGGATGTCGAGAGTTTCAAGGGCGCATGCCATAAGGTCGACGTTGCGCGAAAACTCTCTCCAACTGCATGTAACCCACTTGCCCGAGCCTGGTTCGGTGTAGCGAAACGCTTCGCGGAAGCCGTCTTTATCGGCCTGGCGGCGTGGGAGTTCTGTGAGATAGTTGTGCATAAATTCTCTTATGTCTTATGTTATGACGCAGGGCTTGTTTTTTATGCTCTACAACATAAATATCGTTAAAACGCAGGCAAAGTTACGACCTTTATTTTAGATTCAAACAATTTGGCGGTCGGAAACGCTGCCTCCTTAACCATTATTGTATGATTGCACAAATAGGGTTAATATGTGTTAAAATGATATTCCGCTGTGAATTTTTGCTACCATACAGGCTTGTATAGGTGTGTTTGCAGGTTCAACGGAAAATGCGTAAATTTGCACTCAGAATAAGAACTCAAATAATTTCAAAAGAAAATGATTACACAGGAACAATTAAAAGAGACTTTTGAGCGCAAGCTGGCGCTGAGGAGGTATCTTT
>CAJUHX010000022.1:0-16780 GCA_910586455.1 uncultured Muribaculaceae bacterium
CAGTCTGAGAGTTCAACGAAATAAGAGGCGGTTTCAATCCACGCACCCACGTGGGGTGCGACACGCAAAAGAGCAAAACATTCCCGATTACAAAGGTTTCAATCCACGCACCCACGTGGGGTGCGACTCCAAATGCTGTTAGATTATTTCCCCGAACAAGTTGTTTCAATCCACGCACCCACGTGGGGTGCGACCCGACAGCCTCAACTACGAGCAGGGCAGACCATGGAGTTTCAATCCACGCACCCACGTGGGGTGCGACCCATAGCCGCGCTCATTGCAATAGGCGCATACTTCTGGTTTCAATCCACGCACCCACGTGGGGTGCGACTGGGATGATTTCACCGACATAATGACGGTAAAGGTTTCAATCCACGCACCCACGTGGGGTGCGACCGCTGGGTTTTGTGCCCTTTGCGACTGGAGAGGGAGTTTCAATCCACGCACCCACGTGGGGTGCGACAGTTCGGCTCTGTATTCGGGGCGGCGAGCATTGAGTTTCAATCCACGCACCCACGTGGGGTGCGACATGTCAATGTATACCGCGTAGATGTTGAGGGCATGTTTCAATCCACGCACCCACGTGGGGTGCGACACGCGAACCCCGATGTAGCCAAGACAGCGCAATCGTGGTTTCAATCCACGCACCCACGTGGGGTGCGACGTTCGACTGCTTTTGTGCCAAAGATTTGTGCCATTTGTTTCAATCCACGCACCCACGTGGGGTGCGACTCACTACCAATCTTTCTATTGAGCAGCTCAAAGAGTTTCAATCCACGCACCCACGTGGGGTGCGACAGTCTGTGTGAGAATATGTTGAAAATCAGCCTGTGAACAGGCTGATTTCGCGAAGTAATTCTGTTTTCATTAAGTGATATTCAATACACAGGTTTATTGATGATAAAACGCTGTAACAGACGGTTCGCGAACAACCCGCGATTTCTGACGGATATTCAGGTTCGCGAATCAGATGATTAGTGGGCCGTCTATATCATATGACGTTTCTTTACCCAGTTTTATTGTGTGGGTCGATGATTTATTTATCCGATAAATCCGTATTGAATCGATTGTAGGGTCGATAATTGTTTCCAGTGTTTGCTGGAGCATTATGAATTCAGCTTCGTTCAGCTCACATTCAAATACTGAATTCTGAACCCGCCGGCCTTTGTTGCAGCAGGCTTTGGCTACACGGCGGAGTCGACGAGCACCATCTCCATTTTCGTCCTGCAGGTTGATGTCGTATGTAACAAGTAATCGCATATAGTTGTGTTTATCTGAATATGAATACAGGGTACTTTTCGATATCGCCTCTGAAATACCGGGCCAGCATCATGGCCTGGATATGCGGCAGCAGACCTATCGCTACCTTCTCTTTCAAAAACGGGTGCATGATTGTTTCGCGTTTGCGATCCTGCCATGCGGCAATAAATTTGCGCCGTGCATCGTCGGTCATGCGCACTCCGCCGTTGTCGGTAAAGTCGCGGGCTGTGATTTGCCTGCGGTTTATCAGCGAAAGGACAAAACGGTCGCAAAGATAGGCTCTGAATTCTTCCATTATGTCGAGAGCAAGTGATGCCCGTCCCGGACGGAGTTTATGGAATACACCAATATATGGGTCAAGACCGGTGCCCTCAAGAGCTGAACTGATTTCATTAGCCAAAAGTGTATAAGCAAACGAAAGCATGGCGTTGAACGGATCCTTTGGCGGCCGGCGGTTGCGCTCGCTGAAGTCAAAGTCCTTTTTCTGTTGGGTGAGCAGGTTTTTCAGCACGCCGAAATATATGTGCGCAGCCTGGCCTTCGATGCCCAGCAGTTCTTCACCG
Source organism: uncultured Muribaculaceae bacterium (assembly GCA_910586455.1). Lineage (GTDB taxonomy): Bacteria > Bacteroidota > Bacteroidia > Bacteroidales > Muribaculaceae > CAG-873. Next base: position 1,824 of record CAJUHX010000022.1, read on the forward strand.
GTCAAGGCTCCGATACATTTGTTCTTTATGTGGTATAGTTGCTTTATGGCAAAGTCTACGTCGGGGTTGTTGCCGTAGTCGCGGGTAAAGCGAGTCAGAACTGTACGCGAATTGAAAATCTTGGCGGCAATCATCAGGCGTGCGAGTGTCAGTTTCTTTTCAGGCTCGCCGTCAATCAGGTGTTGTCTGTGGCGGAGGTATATATTGCCGCGTGTAGGACTCTGCAATCTGCCTATAAACTGTCCTTTGGGTGTCATAAAAGCCAGGCCCACTCCGTTGTCGCCACAAAGTTTCATTACTCCTGGAGTGGCACCCATGTAAGAGAAGCATACGATGTTCTCAATGTTGATAATCGGAATCCTGAAGCGTTCTTCCTGCTTTACGCTCACAACTATATTTTCGCCGTCTTTGGTGAGATAGGCTTCAGGCGTGGTTACATAAAGGGTGTTGAGCAGTTTTTTCATGTATCAAGGATTTTAAGGTAGTCGCTAAGCCATTGTCCGGAAACGACCTCAGGGTTGCAGCAGTCATACAGCGAACAATTTCTGCATTTGGGGCCATACTCGGGCGGCGGGATTACAGCCTGCGAATAGAGGCGGTGCATATTTGCGCAGACATCCGCCACTTCGTGTCGCAGCGCGGAGCTGAACTCTACTTCCAGCCGCTTGTGTGTGGCCGCGTAATACATTGCACCCCGGGGAATTCTGATGCCGTGTTTTTCTTCAAGACACATGGCCTGGGCGGTAAGTTGCAGAATGTCGCAGTTGTCGTTCTTTGGCCTTCCGTGTTTGTATTCCACGGGGTAAGGCAGCCAGCGACCCGGAAAGCGGCTGACAGTGATTGAATTATCAGGGTCTTCGGCAGCTATCAGCTCCACAACATCGCTTATGCCCGTGATGCCCAGGCGGTACGACACAAGCGGAACCGCGCGGAGAGCCGGTGACTCTCCGCTGCGGATCCTATGTTCGGGATTATCGGCGTTGCGGTGAAGGTAGTTTCCTTCAATGGTCAGCCGATTCTCAGTCCATTGCATGTCGATGTGTATGAGGGCCCACTGCCGCCGGCAGAACCTGAAGTGCTGTATGCCCGAAAGGAACAGCAAATCGTCGTCGGTGTATGCCACTTAAAGTATTTCTTCGACGGTTACACCGGAAGGCAGACCGGAGGCATCAATTTCCACCTTGTAATCGCTGAAGGCACGTGCGGCGCCATCGGTGGTGCGGCTGATTTTCACCAGGTCGAACAGGCGGTCGGCCGGCGCGTTACCCAGTTTGCTGTCGTGGCGGAATACAATCAGCTTTTTAGCTGCCATCAGGCCTCGGGCTGCCGAGCGGTCGATGTCGAACATGTTTTTAAGAGCCTCGAGGGTCAAGGCAAGGTCTTCGCTGTCGAAGCCGGTCTGTTCGGCAAGAGCTGCTGATATAAAACCGTGTGCCACATACAGACCGTAGGGAATAGTGGCTTTACGACCCATGGTGCGGTTGTCGCCGCCCTGCTTTTCCTGCTCTTTTTCTGTGGCTACAGCCATGCGGGTAATGGTGTGTTCGGTGGTAAAGACCGGCTCTACCGAGCGTGCGAAGGTCAGTTGCAGCGGGCCGCGTACCTGCCCTGCGTTCTTACCGGTACTCATCACAGCGCCGAAAGTGCGTACATCGTAATAGGTATCGCACATAGCTTTGCGTGCGGCAGCTACTTTGTCTGCGGCCGACTTGGCTTTTTCTACTTCCGGAGTATCATATGCCTTGTCGATAAGGTTGTTCAGTACAGCTTTTTCACGAATAAAGATGTCGTAGCCCGGCTGACCGTCTTTGGCCAGCTGTACATAGTTGCGGATTTTGCGCTTAAGGCATACGTCGGTCACGAGGCCTTTGCCGGTTTCAACATCGGTGCGGGGCAGATTGCCTCCGTCGGGGTCGCCGTTTGGGTTGCCGTCCTGTACATCAAAAATGTAAACGAAGTCGATACGTCCTTTGATTGCTTCTTTCATTGTATTTGGTTTTTATAGTTTGTTATTCTTCTGATTTATTGCTCTTGGGAGTATAGAAATCCTGCATCTGCTGATAGTAGCCCAGGAAGAAGCGGCTCTGGTCTTCGAGGCGCAGCAGTGTGGGCATTGCGTCGTCGAACTTATCGAGAATTTCCTGTATTAATTTCTCGTAGTGGATTCGCGAACCTTCGGAGAGTTTTTCGCGGTGGTGGTTCGACAGTTTCAGTATGGTGGGGAAGATGGCGGCAGGTGTGGCGCCGGCAGAGTTCATATATCGCTCACGGATGGTATGAATATTGTTGGCCTGCTGCTGGATTTTGTCGACTACGGCAAAGAGCCGGCCGCATAGGTATCCCGGATTTGTGTTTTCAGCGTTTAGCATTTGGGTTATTGGTATTTGGTTGTTTGTATTTCTGTTGAGATATGCTTTCATAATGGCCGCGCGGGTGCGTGTCAGTGGTTTGGAGGCCCGCAGGCGGTTGATGCAGCCCGAAAGCATGGTCATTGGGTAGGGCGTGCCGGAGAATATACTTTTTGCTATCTGCTCCGGCATCTTGGTTTTGCAGTCTGATACTTTTTCTTCCGATATGCAGGCTGACACCATGTTGTACAGTCCGGCGTACGGCTTGTCGTCGTCGCCATGGTTGTCAGCAATATCCATGTCATCGAAATGCCGAAGTATGTGGACTGCAAAATCCTTTACCGACATTTCGGCCCAGTAAGATACAGCTATACGGGCCGAGTTCGGTGCCAGTCCGAGGATATAGAAACTGTCGTTGCCGGCTGATTTCAGTCTGCCTGAATATATGGCATTGAAAATATCTCTGATTTGGTTCACACCGGTGTCGGGCGACAGGTCGCGCGAGCCGAACAGGGCCATCAGGCCCAGGTCAAGGGCCAATTCAGTGTCCTTGTCCTTGCAGGTCGACCAGAATAGAAAAGTTCGGTTGGCCAACAGAAATTTGTTTCGACGTGAACCAAGGAGATATTTCAGCGCCGATGAATATTTGAATTCGGCTTCAGGTGAAATCGGAGCATTGTAGCATTGCGACTTGCCGTAGGAGTCGTAGCCTTGCGATGTCTGGAAAGCTACAATCTTGGCTGTCGCCTGACTCCCCGGAATCATCGTTGATGCTGTTAGTTCAACAGGTCGGCATTTCTTGCCTGTTATAAGGCATATGGCCTCAGAGGCTTCGGAATCCGGCGTTTCGTCGTTGTTGTCCAGATTGATAAGCTGCGATTTCTCGGCAATTATCTCGGTGTCACCGTTTAAGCGGAAAGCCATATTCATGGCAGAACTCGATTTGACTTCGTTCCATAGCGTGTCGGCTTCCATTGCCGTCCGGTCCGATTCCGGTTTAAGATAACTGCCGTAGAATGCAGTAAGAGCTTTCAGTTCGGTATTGTCGGGCAAGGCTTCGGCGGCGGCAAAAATCTTGTCGGCGAATGCCTGCAGCTTATCTACTTGGGCATTGGCACGCTTCGAGGCTTTGCCTTCATCTTTCAGCCCCAGTACATAGGTGCCGTTATCGTAAAGATAGTTGGCCTTCACTCCCGAGGAGCGTACCACGGCGCGCCGGACATTGAACTGCTGGCCACGTTTTTTCTTGGCGTCGCGCAAATCCTCGAAGCGTACGAACCGGCCCTCGCTGTCAATCACAATTACGAAATGAATCTCCTTAAGCTCAGTGCCGAAGCCCGGCATGGAGTCTTTCTTCAGATCGTAATAATCACATAATGCGTTCAGTATCATCGCAACACCTCCTCACTGTCGCGTTCGGGCACGACTATTACACCGTTGTTCATCACGGCATGAAAGAACATGGCCTGCGGAGCCTGGGCCGAGCGGTCGAATTCCATGTCGTAAAGCATGTAGTTGAGGTCGCGGCTCTCGGCAATGGGTGCTTTAAGGTCAGGCGCATTAGGGTCGGGAATGTAGCGGTACGCCAAAGCGAATTCGCGGCAGCCTAAGTATGGCTGTGTAAAACATTGGCCGTTAGCTGCACGCCGCTCGAACATAGCCTGATATTTACCCGGATTCTCCGAGCGCTTTTCATCTTCGGTTCTGGGGCGAGAGTCGTCCCGGCGGCGGTCTTTGGGCGGGATATACACCATTCTGGCGTAGATACGGTAATGAACGTCTTTAAGCAACAGCGAATTTCGCTGTTGCCGCTTGTCCTCGATGTAGATTGGGGGCGAAAGCTTCTTTCCCTGAGCCACCGCTCCGACCTCGTTGCGCCGAATACTGTCCCACTTTATGGGGTTCAGCACCTTGATACGGGTAATCTGCCATCGGATGGCCGGTTTCCAGAATATGGCCTCGAATATGGCGCGGGCGGCGGAGGGTGTGATTACATCGTAGCTCACACGCTCAACTTTCATCTCCGGCCGCGTAAAGCATGCCAGAGGGCCCCACACTTCAAGGCAATATTCTTTGTCGTAGAATTCCATTTTATGCGGTTTTATTATATTATGAATGTTTCTTCTGTCCAGTGGTTGTTTATGGTTACGCCGGTTTCCTCGCGGTAGAAGTGTTCGGGCCAGAGCCGGAACATGCCGTCGCACACTTCCTCGATAGCGCCTTGCTTCAGCAGCTCCGTGAAATCACGCCGGCTCAGATTCACGCTGTACTGTGCCAGTTCTCGGAACAAATTGCGCGACGCCGCTCCTTTACGCAGCTGCTCTACAAGTTCACTGCTTTTTTCATAGTTTACAATCACAGCAATGGCGTTGTCCTCGATATATTTGAATTTTTTGGCGGCGGTTTCGTAATTGATTTCTCCGTTCAGCCATAGTTCGGCTGCTATGTCGTGTTTGTCAAAGTCGCCGCAGCGGGCATAGAACTGCGTGAAATATTCGGTCATGGCCTCCGGCGACGTCAGGTCGTCGCAGTGGCGCATGTTGAGGCGCGCGTTGTTTGCGGCCGTGAGCAGTCCGCGAGGCATGGCACTGCTGTCGCTGAGGGTGAACACGGATACTTTGCCGGGCTCCGCAAGCCGGCCTTCGCGGTTGCAGCGCCCGGCCGCCTGCAATATCGAATCCAGACCGGCTTCCTGGCGGTATACAACCGGAAAGTCAATGTCGACTCCGGCTTCAATCAGCTGAGTTGAAATCAGAGTCAGGCGTTTGCAGTCGGGGTCGTGGAGCATCGACGTGGCCTTGGCGAGCTTTTTTCGTATATGTGCCGAACACATCATGCGTGACAGGTGCAGCGGATTACAGTCGTTGCCAAGTCGGGCAAACAGCTCTGCGGCAGCTTTGCGGGTGTTTACTATGCACAATACTTTGGAGTGCTGCTGCAATTCGTCGGCAAGTTCTTCATAGCTGTATCTGTGAGTATTGAATTCAATGTTAACACGTTTGAGCTTGCGGTGCAGCTGTTCGCGGGCAGGTATTATTTCATGTACGTCGGGAAAACCATCGAAGTGTTGCATGCCGCAGCCTTTGATGGTGCCGCGCAGTACCGGCTGACTTGCTGTAGTAAGCAGCAGCGAGCAGTTGAACACGCGCTGCAGGCATTCCAGCGAGTTTGTAAGCGGCTGAAGCAGACTCGGCGGCAGTGTCTGCACCTCGTCGAGTATAATCACGCGGTTGGCTACGTTGTGCAGTTTGCGGCACTTGGAGCTGCGGTTGTGATACAGCGATTCGAACAGCTGTACGTTGGTGGTGACCACAATGGGCCGGTCCCAGTTTTCGGCGGCGAGCTTCTGCCGGATGTCGTCGTCGCTTTCCATAACCACGCCCGAGTGGTTCTCAAGCACATTTCTGTCGCCGAATATGCCGCGCAGAATCCTTGCGGTCTGTTCGATTATGCTGGTGTAGGGAATGGCTATGATTACGCCGTCCATTCGGTTGGCAACACAGTGCCTTAGTGCCCATAAAACCGACGAAAGCGTTTTGCCGCCGCCAGTGGGCACAGTCAGCGAGTATATACCACACCGTGCCTTGCTGTGCTCGCGGCAATATTGCTGTACGGAGTTTCTGATGTGGTTCACATGGCTGTCGCTTGCCGATATTTTAATTCCGGTCAGATGGCTTTCGAGCCTGTCCAGCAGTGTTTCGACCGTTTCGGCACTGCCACGGCCGGCGTATTCGTAGGGCTTCATAAAGCGTTCGGTGTCGAGGTAGTCGGCATCGACGAGCGCGCTGAACAGCATGCGCCCCAGCATGTGCACGTCCGACGGTTGCTGAATCTGTGGCAGCTTTAAGCCGTCGGCAGGGTAAGCTGACAGGTTTATTTCCGGCGGTATCTTCCTGTTTTTTAGAGTTTCAATCAGTTCGGCCTGATCGTACAGCCCGCGGTGATGTCCGGCAATAGCGGCGGCGGCCAGTATTCCGTCCGGTCCGATTTGTTTCATTGCCGCCAAAGCTCCTACGTAGGCGTGTGAGTGTTCTTCAGTGGCGGGGCACGAGCAGTCGTAGCCCGATACACGGCGTATATAATTTTGGAAACTCTGGCGTTCTTTGCCCAGGTCGTGGAGCATGCCGCACCAGTGACCATAGTCGGCCATGCCGAGTTTACGGCAGAATCCGGCGGTAAGTTCGGCTACGCCGCGGCTATGTTCGGCATTGGTCTGGATTGTCCACTGCCCTGTATCTTCATTACGGTAAAGGTGTGATATTACAGTTTTTTCCATAGAAATCTATCGGCTATACGTGTGTGCGAAGATACAAATTTTGTCGGGCAATAGATTTGCACAGCTAATATAAAAAAATAAAAATTTACTCCTTCGCTTTGCTCGGAGAACGGCGGCAGCCCGGCTTCGGGCCTGCACAGTACCGTAATCCGAGATGGAGCGAAGGAGTTTGCGTCAGATAGCCTTGCCGGCTATGATTATTGATTTAATCCAGGGGGTAGTGTACTGATAGGGAATCTGAGCGAGCGACTGCAGCGGACGGGTTACAATCAGGTTGGCCTTGCGGCCCGGGGCAATGCTGCCGTGACTGTGGCTCATGCCCATGGCGGCGGCGCCGTTAATGGTTACTGCGTTGAGGGCCTCCTCGGGGGTGAGTTTCATTTTTATGCAGCCCAGAGCCCATACCATGCGCATGTCGCCCGAGGGCGACGAGCCGGGGTTATAGTCCGATGCCAGTGCCACGGTTACGCCGGCGTCCACGGCTTTGCGTGCGGGGCCGTAAGGCATGCCCAGGAAGAAGCTGGCGCCGGGCAGCATGGTGGCCACGGTATCGCTGCCGGCAAGAAGCGATATTTCTTCGTCGCCGATGCGTTCGAGATGGTCGACCGACAGTGCGCCGTGTTTTACGCCAATCTGCACGCCTCCGCTGAAATCCAATTCGTTGGCATGGATTTTCGGACGCATGCCGTAGCGGGCTGCAGCCTCCATGATGCGTTCGGTTTCGTCGGTGGTGAAGAAGCCGCGGTCGCAGAACACATCTACGAATTCGGCCAGACCCTCGGCGGCCACGGCGGGCAGCATATCGGCGATGATATGGTCGACATATTCGCCCTGACGGCCTGCGTAGGCACGGCCTACAGCGTGAGCGCCAAGGAAGGTGGCTCGTACGGTCAGCGGCAGAGTTTCGGCTATTCGCGCTATCACACGCAGCATTTTTAGTTCGTCGGGCAGCGTGAGGCCGTAGCCGCTTTTGATTTCGAGGCAGCCGGTGCCTTTGAGCATCACTTCGCGGGCGCGCTCGAGGCTTTGGGCGAACAGTTCGTCCTCTGAGGTTTCATGCAGGCGGTCGGCGCTGTTGAGTATGCCTCCGCCGTTGGCTGCAATCTGTTCGTAACTAAGACCGTGAATTTTATCTACAAATTCGCCGTGGCGGCTGCCGGCGTACACAATGTGGCTGTGGCTGTCGCAGAATGCAGGCAGTACCATGCCGCCGCATGCGTCGACACATTCTTCGCTTTCAGCGGCCACGGGCAGAGAGTCCATGGGGCCGTAGGAGTGGACGGTGCCGTCGGGCGCTATGCGTAGCCATGCATCGGCCATACATTCGAGCCGGGCCATGTCTGAACCCCGGCGGCGAAGAATGCCGCCGGGGTTCAGACCGGCAAGTAGCGATATGTTTTTAATCAGCATGGTTGCGGATGAAGTTGATTGATTTGTCGATGAGGGTGTACATTACGGTGTCGTTGTCGACAAAAGGAACTTCCTTGCGGAATTCCGCAACCCATGCTTCGAGTTCGGGCGAGGTGCGCAGGGGGCGGCGCAGGTCAAGAGCCTGGGCGGCGTTGAACAGCTCTATGGCCAGAACGCGCTCGGTGTTGTCGGCCACGCGCACGAGTTTGGTTGCCGAGTTGGCGCCCATCGACACGTGGTCTTCCTGACCCTGCGACGAAGGAATGGAGTCGCAGCTGGTAGGCCAGCAGAGGCCTTTCGACTGGTTTACAATCGAGGCTGCGGCGTACTGCGGAATCATGAAGCCGCTGTTAAGACCCGGGCATGCCACAAGGAACGATGGCAGGCCGCGCGAACCGCTGATGAGTCGGTAGATACGGCGCTCGGAAATGCTCGACAGCTCGCTTATGGCCAGGCAAAGGAAGTCCATGGGCAGGGCTATGGGCTCGCCGTGGAAGTTGCCTGCCGACACAATGATGTCTTCGTCGGGGAAGATGGTGGGGTTGTCGGTGGGCGAGTTGATTTCTATTTCGATTACCTTGGTTACGTATGCCAGAGTGTCTTTGAATGCTCCGTGTACCTGCGGCATGCAGCGGAACGAGTAGGGATCCTGTACGGCTTTCTCGGGGCGGTTAATCATTTCGCTGCCACTGAGGTGACTGCGTACGGCGCGTGCGGTCTGAAGCTGGCCCGGATGGGGGCGTACGGCATTCACTTCGTCGCCGAACGGGTCGATACGTCCATCGAACACATCGAGGCTGAGGGCACCGATTTTGTCGACCAGCTTGCTCAGACGGCGTGCTTTCAGAATTGCGAATACTGCATGCGAGCTCATAAACTGGGTGCCGTTGAGCAGAGCCAGACCTTCTTTCGAGGTGAGTTCGAGCGGTTCGAGATTACACTCCTTGAGAACTTCGGCTGCGGGACGGCGCTGACCTTTGTACAGCACTTCGCCAAGTCCGAGCAGCGGCAGGCACAGGTTGGCAAGGGGCGAGAGGTCGCCGCTGGCGCCGAGTGAGCCCAGACTGTACACCACGGGCAGAATGTCCATGTTGAAGAAGTCGACGAGGCGCTGCACTGTAGCCACGCATACGCCCGAGTTGCCGAAACTGAGCGACATAACCTTGGTCAGCAGCATTATGCGCACAATCTCGGGGTCGATGGTATCGCCGCAGCCGCACGCATGCGACATCACCAGATTCTTCTGCAGGGTCGAGAGGTCCTGTTCGCCGATGGATATATTGCAGAGCGAGCCGAAGCCGGTGGTGATGCCGTAAATCGGGTGGTCGCACTTTTTGATTTTGTCGTCGAGATACTTGCGGCAGCGTTCGATGCGTTCGATAGCCTCGGCGCTGAGCTCAATCTTTTCGTTGTTGGCGAGAATCTCGCCTATTCGCTCTATTGACAGATGCGATGATGATATATGATGCATGGTTATTGGTATTTTTATTGGGGTTCAGTGTTTAACGTTAAACATTAAACGACAAACCGTTGATAATTTCGTCGTCGGCGATATTGGGCAGTGTGACCTTGAGGCCGGGAGTGCGCTCCATTTCGCGTCGAATGGCCGAGAGAGCGCCTTCGTTGCGTGCCCAGCCGCGGCGGGCAATGCCGTTGTTGACATCCCACAGCAGCATGCGGCGTATGCGCGCGGCTGCCTCGGACGAACCGTCGATTACCATGCCGAAACCGCCGTTGATTACTTCGCCCCAGCCTACACCGCCGCCGTTGTGCAGCGATACCCAGGTGGCGCCGCGGAACGAGTCGCCGATTACATTGTGTACGGCCATGTCGGCACAGAACTGCGAACCGTCGTATATGTTCGAGGTTTCGCGGTAGGGTGAGTCGGTACCCGACACATCGTGGTGGTCGCGACCCAGCACCACCGGAGCGCTGATTTCGCCGCGGGCTATGGCGTCGTTGAAGGCCAGTGCTATGCGTATGCGGCCCTCGGAGTCGGCATAGAGTATACGGGCCTGACTGCCCACCACCATCTGGTTTTCGGCTGCCTGGCGTATCCAGTGCAGGTTGTCGAGCAGTTGTCCGCGGATTTCCTCGGGGGCTTCCTTGGCCATGTCGTCGAGAACCTTGGCGGCAAGTTCGTCGGTCTTGGCCAGGTCTTCGGGCTTGCCCGAAGTACATACCCAGCGGAAGGGGCCGAAGCCGTAGTCGAAGAAACTCGGGCCCATTATATCCTGTACGTATGACGGATAGCGGAAGGTGCCGTCGGCGTTCATAATGTCGGCTCCGGCGCGCGAGGCTTCGAGCAGGAATGCGTTGCCGTAGTCGAAGAAGTACATGCCGCGCTCGGTGAGCTTGTTGATGGCGGCCACCTGACGGCGCAGCGACTCCTGCACGTATTCGCGGAAACGCTCGGGGTCCTCAGCCATCATGGTGTTCGACTCTTCGAGAGTGAGTCCGGCGGGGTAGTAGCCTCCGGCCCACGGATTGTGGAGCGAAGTCTGGTCGCTGCCAAGGTCTACGGGCACATTCTCTTCGGCAAGCCGTTCCCACAGGTCTACAACGTTGCCCTGATATGCCAGCGACAGAGCTTTGCCTTCGCGGCGCGCCTCGGCGGCGCGTGCCAGCAGTTTGTCAAGGTCGGTGTGGACTTCGTCGACCCAGCCCTGTTCGTGGCGTTTCTGAGCCGCCTTGGGGTTGATTTCGGCCACAATGCTCACTACACCTGCTATATTGCCTGCCTTGGGCTGAGCGCCCGACATGCCGCCCAGACCGGCCGATACAAAGAGCATGCCTCCCAGGTCGGTGCGACCTTCGGGCAGGCGTTTGCGGCCTGCGTTCAGCACCGTTATGGTGGTGCCGTGTACAATACCCTGCGGGCCAATGTACATATAAGAGCCGGCTGTCATCTGGCCGTACTGGCTTACGCCGAGAGCGTTCATGCGCTCCCAGTCGTCGGGTTTCGAATGGTTGGGTATCACCATGCCGTTGGTCACCACCACACGCGGTGCCTCGGGGTGCGACGGGAACAGGCCCAGAGGATGGCCCGAGTACATAACCAGAGTCTGTTCGTCGGTCATCTCGCTCAGATACTGCATTGTAAGCAGATACTGAGCCCAGTTCTGGAATACCGCGCCGTTGCCGCCGTATGTGATAAGTTCGTGCGGATGCTGTGCCACTCGCGGGTCGAGGTTGTTCTGTATCATCATCATTATGGCAGCCGCCTGGCGCGAGCGTGCCGGATACTCGTCGATGTGGCGGGCATACATCTCATAGTCGGGACGGAAGCGGTACATGTATATGCGGCCATAGTCGCGGAGTTCCTGAGCGAACTCCTCAGCGAGTTGGGCATGGAGTTCCTTGGGGAAGTAGCGAAGGGCATTACGCATGGCCAGCCGGCTTTCATCCTCGCTTAATATGTGTTTGCGCTTAGGCGCATGGTTCACTTTGGGGTCGCGCTCTTTTGCAGGAGGCAGTACCGATGGAATGCCGGCGCGGATTGATTCTTTGAAATTCATTGACGTTGTGTGAGGGGTATATAATGCCGCCGGGCGAAGGGCGGTATGCCCCTCGCCGGCCGGCATTGAAGGCATTTAAATTTTGGAGTTGACAATCTCGAGTATGCGGCCTTCAGCCTCAACTGCTGTGGCTGCTATTGCGGCTGCTTCGTCGGTAAGGCGGTCGGCTGCCTCGCGGTCTTTAAGGCCGGCGGCATTTATGCGCACATTGAGCTGTGCGCCCAGCACTGCGCTGCGTGCAGCCAGAGCGCCCACGCCTGCATCGGAAACCGATGCCGGGTTGCCTTTCTCGGCCATTGCTTCAAGCAGCGGCATGGTCTTTACGGCCACCTGCATGGTGCGCAGCGGCACCTGAGTGGCGTATAGGGTGGCTGCCTCGAGAGCTGCGTCGCGTGCGGCCTTCTCTTCGTCGCTGCCTTTTGGCAGGCCTAAGGCGGCCATAATGCGGTTGAAAGCCTCGGTGTCTTCATCTACAAGGTGCAGCAACTCGGCGAGCAGCAGCTGGCCCTGTTCGGCATAGTCGCTGAACTCGCGCCAGAGTTCGTCCCAGCCCGGTTTGTGGGCCGAGAGGTTGGCCACCATGGTGCCGAGGGCGGCAGCCAAAGCGCCCATATAGGCAGAAATAGAGCCTCCGCCGGGGGCGGGAGATTCCGATGCGGTTTCGTCGGCGAAGGCGGCGCAGGTCATGCCGGTGAGTTTGCCGGGGCAGTTGCCTTTGCCGATTTTATATTCAATTATTTTTTCTTCGGCCTTGAACGGAGCCAGCTGGTCGAGGCTCATGCTCTTGATGGCCAGGCGAATGATTTCGCTTTCGGATATACCGGTAGAGCGCTGCTGTTTGTGCAGGAAATATTTGCCTGCATCGACAATGGCGCGCTTGGGTACCAGACCTACAATTTCGGCGCCGGTAACGCGCACTCCGCGGGCCTGGGCGGCACGGCTTACTTCGTCGAAGGCTACATGCAGCGGAGTTTTGTTTATGTCGGTTATATTCATGCTCACCTGGGCAATGCCGTATTCGTCGATAAACCAGCCTATGGCCTTAGTGCCCTTGAGAGTGCCAGGCAGCATTATGGTTTTGCCGTTTTCGTCCTTCATGGGTTTGCCGTTGGGTTTGCCGCCTTCGCGCTGCGGGCGCCCCTTTTCGCGCACGTCGAAAGCTATGGCGTTGGCGCGGCGGGTGCTGGTGGTGTTGAGGTTGAAGTTAACGGCAATGAGGAAGTCACGGGCGCCTACTGCAGTAGCGCCAGTGCGGGCTATGTCGGAGTCGAACGGACGGTCGCCGAAGTCAGCTCCCTGACCTTCGTGGCCCATACGTTCAGCCAGACCTTCGTATTCGCCCTTGCGGCATACAGCCAGGTTTTTGCGTTCGGGAGTAAATGCGGCAGCTTCGTAGCAGTAGGTGGGCACACCTGTTTCGTTGCTGATACGCTCGGCGAGCTTGCGTGCCATTTCGGCACATTCTTCGAGGGTTACGCCTGCCACCGGAATGAGGGGGCATACGTCGGTGGCACCCATGCGGGGGTGTGCTCCGTGGTGCTTGCTCATGTCGATTACCTGCGATGCTTTTTTAACAGCCCTGAAAGCGGCTTCGACCACGGCCTCGGGTTCGCCCACAAAGGTCACTACGGTGCGGTTGGTGGCCTCGCCCGGGTCTACGTCGAGCAGACTAACGCCGGGAACGGCCTCGATGATGTCGGTTATTTCTTTGATTACATGCATGTTGCGACCCTCGCTGAAATTGGGCACGCATTCGATTATACGCTGGTTCATAAGGTGTTTTTTTATGGTAATATGCAAAGGTAATAAAAATTTGCTCACTTACCAAAAAAACACAGCAAAGCAAGCGCCGCAGATGCTTCCGGAGGCATCTGCGGCGCTTGTATCAGTTATGACCGTGAGAATGATTACTTCTTGTTGCGGTTGCCGTAGCGGCTCATGAACTTGTCTACGCGACCTGCGGTGTCGACGAGTTTCTGCTTGCCGGTGAAGAAGGGGTGCGACGAGCTGGTGATTTCAAGTTTTACCAGAGGGTAGGTTTTGCCGTCAACTTCGATGGTTTCGCGTGAAGCCACGGTGCTGCGGGTGATAAAAATCTCGTCGTTCGACATATCTTTGAACACGACTTCGCGATAGTCGGAGGGATGAATGTCTTTTTTCATTGTTATTGCTAAAGTTTTGTTGATCAACTATTTGAAATTTTCGCTGGTAAGGCGTAGTTTCGTAATGGCCTGCAAAGGTACGAATTATTTGTGTAACTGCCAAATATTTTTTTGTTCGGCAAATAATTATAAGCTGTCGGTCATAGCTCGCGGTCGCTGTCGTAGAGGCGGCGGATGTGTTTTACGGCTTCCATGTCGGTCTGGTCGGCCCGGGCCGGTACTATCGATATGAATTCGTTGCCGAGCCAGTATTCGTCGGTGTCGTCGGCATCGGGTTCTTCGTTTACAAAGCGGCCTGTAAGCCAGTAGAAGGGGTGTCCTTCGGGGTCGAGGTAGCGCGAGTATTCTTCGCTCCAGTGCCCTTTGGCGGCGCGGCACACCCGTACGCCTTTTGGTTCGACTTTAGCGGGAATGTTCACGTTGAGGCAGATACCCGGTTCAATCCTGTTTTCAATTACTTTGGCGGCTATTTCGCGTATGAACGGCATGCCGAAGCTGAAGTCAGCCTTGAGCGAGTGATGTAGCAGCGAGAATCCTACCGAGGGTATTCCGGCCATACAGCCTTCGAGGGCGGCTCCCATAGTGCCGGAGTAGGTTATGGCTGTGCCGGAGTTTGAACCGTGGTTGATGCCCGAGAACAGAAAGTCGGGTTTGCGTGGCATCACGGCTGCGAGGCCGAGTTTCACGCAGTCGACCGGAGTGCCGTTGACCGAGAACACGCGGGTGTCGCCGTAGTCGGGCAGCGAGTTTATACGCAGGGCTGTATTTACTGAGATGGCCGACGACATGCCGCTCTGCGGGCGTGCCGGAGCTACGGCTATTACGTTGCCGAACTCCTGCAGCACATCAATCAGACGGTAAAGGCCGGGGGCGTTCACGCTGTCGTCGTTGGTTACCATTATAAGTGGTTTCATTATATATATGTTGTTAGGTGTTAATCTACTGTTTGGCGAGGCTTACATCCACTCGCAGGCTTCGCGTCGGCTGGGGCCGTATTTTACTGTTGCCGGAGGCAGTATGCAATAGCGGCAGAATGGCACCGGAGAGTCGCGCAGTGCCTTTATCTGCTCTACCGAGTTTATCCTGTCCACTTGCAGCCAGTCGGCGGCGGTATGTTTGAAGTGGGTATCGCAGGCTTTGTTCAGGTGTCCTACACAGGCGCTGATTGAGCATGGAAACAGACGGTTGCCAATCACCGACAGACAGCCGAAATTGTAGCATTTGAAGTGCGACTTGCGGGCGT
>CAJUHX010000022.1:16790-29907 GCA_910586455.1 uncultured Muribaculaceae bacterium
CCGTCCTTCGGGGTCGAGGGCGAATCGGAAAAACGAGTCGGCCATCGACCTGTCGCCGAATACCTCGCACGGAACATCCTCGCGCCGGCACAGTTCGATTGCGGCGTCGTAGTCGAATTTAATTGGGTAGCGTGTTATGGCTATTATGAAGCGATGGCGTCTGCACTCGGCCCAGAATTCGCGCGGCATGTGCGGCAGGGCTATGCCGTTTGTGAAAATATACAGAGCCGCTTTTGGAAAGGCTTTTCGCAGAGCCTGCATGGCCTCGTTGATGCGCGGATACAGCAGCGGTTCGCCTCCGATGAGGTAGGCCCGGCCGATTTTGCCGTCAGCCACACGGCCCAGATGCTGCATGGAGCGGCAGAGTTCGTCGAAGTCGGCGAACTCTTTGGGCGCCAGAGGCGAATAGTGGGTACAGCCTTTGCAGTTGAGGTTGCAGTGGTCGGTTAGCACAAATTCCAGACGCAACGGTTCGCGCTTATGGCGCAGCCAGGTGCGGGCGGCATGAACAAGTTTGTGTATCATCATGCAAATTTAACAAAAATCCCCCGTATTTGGCTTATAGTACGCTAAAAAAAGTTTTGTGTTGAGTCAATTTCAGACGGCGACACTTGCGGGCTCGTGTTTTTGTGCTATCTTTGCAGCGCATAACCAAATAAAGTGTAATATGAAATATCGAGTTCTGTTTTTATGTCTGCTCTGTTGCATGGTCGCCAAGGCGCAGATTCCGTACTATGCTCCCACCACAGGGCATGGCAATCTCAACGGCTATACCTCGCTTAAGTTCAGGCCCGGAGTGAATGCCCAGGAAACTTATACCTCGTTTCTGCTTGGGCTTGGCGATTACGCTACCACCGGTGTCGACCTGTATACCTGCGGCAAGGAAGTGTACAGCGGCCTGATATTGCGCGGCGGATTTATGCCCAGCCGCTATCTGGGCGTTGGTCTGCAGGTGGCGCCATCGTTCCGCACCGACGACAATATGCGTTTTTCGTTCCTTACCACCGGACTGTTTCTGAACGGCGACATCCTCAACGACGGCAAACTGTTCTGGGCCGCCAACACCTGGTATACCGCTCGCCGAGGCATGACCGACGATATCGACCAGTACATGTATCTGGGTACCAATATACCCTTGCCTCACGGCCAGACACTCACACCGATGGCCGGCACTATATACTCCTGGCGCTTCAACAGTGATGCCGACCTTGCACTGGGTGTGTACTGGTCGGTGGGGAAATTCTGCTTCTATCTCTGGGGAAACGACTTACTGAAAGCACACCCGCGCATGGTGGTGGGCCTGGAATTCACCATTCCGGCGTTTTAGAAGTTTTTTTCGCAGAATGACGAGTTTTTTGTAATTTTGCGATATGAACGAGAATTTGCATGACGCCTGGGATCGCGAGCATCTCTGGCATCCATATACATCAACCATCGATCCCCTGCCCACATATATGGTCGACAGGGCCGAGGGCGTTGAGATAATACTCGCCGACGGCACTCGGCTTATCGACGGAATGTCGTCGTGGTGGAGTGTAGCCCACGGCTATAATCATCCGCGTCTGAACCATGCCGCCGCCGACCAGCTCGGCAAGATGAGCCATGTGATGTTCGGCGGCCTCACCCATGAACCGGCCATAGAGCTGGGCAAGCGCCTGCTGGAGTGGGCACCCGACGAGATGCACAACGTGTTTTTCGCCGACTCCGGTTCGGTGGCCATAGAAGTAGCCATGAAGATGGCCGTTCAGGCCGCAGTAAGTCGTTACGGCGACCATGGGCGCTCGAATTTCGCTACCATACGCCGCGGCTATCACGGTGATACCTGGAACGCCATGAGCGTATGCGACCCTGTTACAGGCATGCACGGCGCTTTCGGCCCGGCTCTGCCGGTGCGTTACTTCCTGCCTTCGCCAAAAAGCCGTTTCGGGGGCGAGTGGAATCCCGCCGATATAGAGCCGCTGCGCAAACTGCTGCAGGAACATTCGCATGAACTGGCCGCTTTCATCCTCGAGCCTATAGTGCAGGGCGCCGGCGGCATGTGGTTCTATCATCCCGAATATCTGAGTCAGGCACGAAAACTTTGCGACGAATACGGCATATACCTGATATTCGACGAAATCGCCACCGGCTTCTGGCGCACCGGCAAGCGCTTTGCGCTGGAACATGCCGGAGTGGTGCCCGATATAATGACTGTGGGCAAAGCTCTTACCGGAGGCTATCTTACACTGAGCGCCGTAATGACTACCAAAGACCTGGCCGACACCATTTCGCGCGGCGAGGCCGGAGTGATGATGCACGGACCCACATTCATGGCCAATCCGCTGGCCTGCGCCATTGCCTGCGAGTCGCTGAAGATATTCGACGAGCAGGACATGCCTGCGGTGGTGGCCCGTATCGAGGCTGTGATGAAACGCGAGCTGGCTGCCGCCGAAGGCTTGTCCAATGTGGCCGATGTGCGTGTGCTCGGAGCCATAGGTGTGATTCAGACCCGCGAGCCTGTAGATGTAGGCGTGTTCCAGCGCCGTTGCGTGGAGCGCGGGGTATGGATACGTCCTTTCGGCTGCAACGTGTATATTATGCCGCAATATATAATTACCGATGAGCAGTTGCAGCGGCTATGTCGGCAGATGGTCGAACTGGTAAAATGAATTATGAATATTACATAAGCGAGCTTGAGGCCTTGCGTGCCGGAGGCAACCTTCGCGAACTGCCGGGCGAAGCTCCCGCCGGAGTGTGGGACCTGTCGTCGAACGACTATCTGGGCCTCGCCGAAGACCCTGCGCTGGCCGACGCCTTCCTTGCCTCTACCGATATAAACGCTGCCATGATGACATCCAGCGCCTCGCGTCTGTTAGGTCCACGGCAGAGTGCCTACGAGGCTCTGGAAGCTACCCTGACGGAACTTTACGGACGTCCGGCGCTGTTGTTCAACTCGGGCTATCACGCCAATGTAGGTATGATTCAGACACTTGCCGACCGTCGTACGCTTGTGCTGGCCGACAAACTGATACATGCCAGCGTAATCGACGGTCTGCGGCTGGCCGGAGCGGCATTCGAGCGTTTCCGGCATAACGACATAGAGCATCTGCGCAGGCTCATCGACCGTCGCAAAGCCGATTTCGACCGACTGCTCGTAGTAGTGGAAAGCGTATACTCGATGGACGGCGACTGTGCCCCTCTTGAGGAACTTGCAGAACTGAAACAGCACTATCCGTCGCTTTTATTATATGTCGACGAAGCCCATGCTGTGGGTGTGTGCGGTCCGGGCGGTCTTGGTCTGTCTGCCGCCTTGCCCGGGCCCGAGGCAGCCGATATAGTTGTAGGTACCCTCGGCAAGGCCTTGGCATCGTCCGGCGCCTACGCCATCTGCAGCAGCGCGCTCCGTTCGTACTTCATAAACAAGGCCCGCAGCCTGATATTCTCCACTGCCTTGCCTCCGCTGCAGGCGTTGTGGAGCAAATATATAATCGGGCGTGTAGCCGAAATGGACTCGCGACGCGAGCATCTGCAGCGCCTTGCAACCGATCTGGCCGCTGTTACCGGCTGCAGTCACAGCGGACACATACAGCCGCTGGTGACAGGCAGCGCCGAGTCGGCCATGCGCCTGTCGGCACAATTACTCGAAGGCGGTTACAAGGTATTGCCCATACGCACGCCCACGGTACCGCCCGGCACCGAACGCCTGCGTTTCAGCCTTTCGGCGGCGCTGCCTGCCGAGGCTATAAAAAATCTGAACAATATATTGAAACAATGAAATACCGACTGTTGGACAGACAGGGCTCGAAGCGCCTGATACTGGTGTTCGCGGGGTGGGGCATGGACCCTGACGTGTTCGCCCACCTTCACCACGAGGGCTACGATACAGCCATGGTGTGGGACTACCGCGACTTTGGCATCGACTGGAGCGTACTCGACGGCTACAGCGAAATATGTGTGATAGCATGGAGTCTGGGCGTATATGCCGCTACTATGGCCTGTCACGGCATAGAAAGTCGCATAACCCTTCGCATAGCCGTAAACGGCACTACCTGGCCTGTACACGACTCGCTCGGAATTCCCAAGGCTGTATACGAAGGTACCGCTTCGACACTCGACGACCGCCGGCTGCAGAAGTTCTTCCGCCGTATGTGCGGCGACCGCGAATCATACGCTCATTTTTGCGAGCGTGCGCCCGGCAGGCCTGTCGGCGAACTGGTCGACGAACTCAACGCCATCTGGCCGCAGCCCGTGCTGGCCAATCCGCAGGTCGAGGGCTGGGACCGCGCATACATAGGCCGTGCCGACGCCATCTTCCCTGCCGTGAACCAGCAGCGAGCCTGGGACACCGCAGGAGTGCCGGTGACAGCCCTCGACGCCCCTCACTATATCGACCTGCAGCGCATTATCGACCATGCCGTAATACACAAAGACCTTGCTGCCCGACGCTTTGGAGAGCGCCGTGCCAGCTACGAGAAACATGCCCGCGTGCAGCGCCGCATAGTCGAGGCCCTTGACAGTTCGATACGCCGGCACCGCATCGACGAGCATCTGAGTGTCAGCGGCCATGCCGTGCTGGAAATAGGCTGCGGCACCGGTCTGCTTACACGTCGGCTGCTCGAATATGTGCAGCCGGGCGCTTTGCATCTGTGGGATATCGCTCCCGACGCCTTTACCGTGCCTGGAGCCACCTTCCGCAGCTGCGATGCCGAACTGGCTATTACGCGCACGTTGCCGGAGCGCTTCGATGCCATTGTGTCGGCTTCTACCGTACAGTGGTTCAACTCGCCCCGCCGCTTCATAGCCGAGTGCGGCCGGGTGCTTCGGCCCGGAGGCTGGCTGGTGCTGAGTGCCTTTGCCAAAGGCAATCTCGAGGAGGTGGCGCAGGCCACCGGACGCTCGCTGCCCTTGCTGCCGGCCGAGGAATGGCGAGGGATGGTGCCTGCCGGATTCGAGATAATAGAATTTACCTGCAACACCGCCGAACTGGTGTTCGACTCGCCCGTGGATGTATTCCGCCATCTGCAGCTTACCGGAGTCAACGGTCTGGGCTCCTACAGCGGCTCGGCCCTGCGCAAGGCAATCGACAACTATCCCATGAGGCTCGACGGCCGATACTACCTTACCTACAAACCATTTATACTGATAGCCAGAAAGAAACGATGAATACCGAACCCAGAGTACTATTTGTGAGCGGCATCGACACAGATGCCGGCAAAACATACGCCACTGCCTGGCTGGCGCGTCGCTGGATTGACAGCGGCCTTACCGTGGCAACACAGAAATTCATACAGACCGGCAACGAAGGCCGCAGCGAGGACATCGAGGCCCACCGCCGCCTGGCCGGCATGGACCCTCTGCCCGAGGACCGCGACCTTACAACCTCGCCTGTGATATTCAGCTATCCGGCATCGGCCCAGCTTGCGGCCCGGCTCGATGGCCGTGAAATCAGCCTTGAAGCAATCGACCGCAGCCGAGAGTTGCTGTCGCAGCGCTACGACCGTCTGCTTATTGAAGGCGCCGGTGGCCTGATGGTGCCGCTGACCGACGACTACATGGCCATAGACTATGTGGTGGAGCGCGGCCTGCCGCTGGCATTGGTCACCAACGGACGTCTGGGCTCAATCAATCATACCATACTCTCGCTCGAAGCCATAGCAGCCCGCGGTATCGAACTGCCATATATGCTGTATAATACTTATTTCGATAACGACAGAATCATAGCCGCCGACACCTTCGGCTTCATCGAGCGATATCTGCAGCGCCGCTTCCCGGACACGCAACTGCTGCGGGTACCGGCAATGTGATGCCACGGTGCCATGAACGTATTGAAAAATGTGTCAAAATTTATTAAAGCCACAGTCTGTAGAGTGCAAAATTAGTAACTTTGCATGATGCTCCAGACAGATATAAATATAAGTATACCCAAACAGCTGCTGCCCACATTGCCGCAGGCCCGGTTCGCCGGCAGAATAACCGTGATTGATTCTGTCGACCAGGCCCGTCAGGCACTCAGGGCGCTAAGGCGCGCGGGTATTGTGGGTTTCGATACCGAAACCCGCCCGTCGTTCCGTCGCGGAAATCCACACAAAGTGGCTTTGATGCAGCTCAGTACCGACGACCGATGCTTTCTGTTCCGCCTCAATAAAATGGGCTTGAGCAGGGCGCTGTGCAACTTTCTGCAAGATCCCTCGGTAATGAAGGTGGGCCTGAGCGTACACGATGATTTCAACGTAATGCGACGCTCTGTGTTCGAACTCAGTCCGCAGGGCTTTGTCGAACTGCAGACCTACGTCAAATCGTTTCATATCAAAGATATCAGCCTGCAGAAAATCTACGCCATACTCTTCGGCGAATATATGCCCAAAAGCCAGCGGCTGACCAACTGGGAAGCCGACGAACTGACGCAGCACCAGCAGGCATATGCGGCAATGGACGCATGGGCATGTCTGAGAATTTACAAATATCTCAAATCGGGTAATTTTGTACCTGATGAATCTCCTTATTTACAGCCTATAGGCGTCGCAGATAATGAAAATTAAAAAAACGGTATTGATTCCGGCCATGTTGCTGGTATACCTTATAGTGATGGCAACGCTCGGCTACCCCGATTTCGCGCGGGGCAAGAGCTCGGCAGCAGAATACTTCGGCACAATAGCCATATCGCTGCTGGCCATAGTGCTGCTTTACTTCAACTTCCGCTACCGCGACCGGCTAAGGCAAAAACGCGATGCCGAAAACAACAGCAACGACAAAAAATCTTAATATAACACATATATAATATTACAATGGGTAAAAAAGCTTTATTAATGATACTCGACGGATGGGGCCTCGGTAACCATTCGAAGAGCGACGTGATTTTCTCTACTCCCACTCCCTACTGGGATTATCTGCTCCGTACCTATCCGCACTCGCAGCTGCTGGCTTCGGGCGAGAACGTGGGTCTGCCCGACGGACAGATGGGCAACTCCGAAGTAGGACACCTCAACATAGGCGCGGGCCGTGTACTCTATCAGGACCTGGTGAAAATCAACAAGTCTATCGCCGACGGCTCCATACTCGACAATCCTCAGATAAAGAACGCCTTCGAATATGCCGCACGCACCGGCAAAGGCATGCACTTCATGGGCTTGACTTCGAACGGCGGTGTACACTCGTCGCTCGACCACATCATGGCCCTGTGTGATATCGCTGCCAAATATGAACTCAAAAACGTGTTCCTGCACTGCTTTATGGACGGCCGCGACACCGACCCCCGCAGCGGCAAAGGCTTTATTGAGGTAGTAACCGCCCATTGCGCCAAGACAGCCGGCACAATTGCATCGGTAATAGGCCGCTACTATGCCATGGACCGTGACAAACGCTGGGACCGTGTGAAAGTGGCTTACGACCTGCTGGTGAAAGGCGAGGGCACTCAGGCCGCCGACATGGCTCAGGCCGTACAGCAGAGCTATGACGCCGACGTTACCGACGAGTTCATCAAGCCCATCAACAACAGTACCGTCGACGGTACCATCAAGGAAGGCGATGTTGTAATCTTCTTCAATTACCGCAACGACCGCGCCAAGGAACTCACCGTAGTGCTTACCCAGCACGACATGCCCGAGGAAGGCATGGCCACCATACCCGGCCTGCAGTACTACTGCATGACTCCGTACGACGCATCGTTTACCGGCGTGAACATCATCTTCGACAAAGAGAACGTCGACAACACCCTGGCCGAATATCTCAGCGCCAACAACCTCAAGCAGCTCCATATAGCCGAAACCGAGAAGTACGCCCACGTGACCTTCTTCCTCAACGGCGGCCGCGAAACCCCCTTCGAAGGCGAGGACCGCATACTGGTGGCTTCGCCCAAGGTTGCCACTTACGACCTCAAGCCCGAAATGAGCGCCTTCGAGGTTACCGACAAACTCACCGACGCCATTGCATCGGAAAAGTACAATTTCATTGTGGTTAACTTTGCCAACGGCGACATGGTGGGCCACACCGGTATCTACGAAGCCATCGAAAAGGCCGTAGTCGCAGTCGACGAATGTGTCAATCGCACCGTAGAGGCCGCCAAGAAGGCCGGCTACGAGGTAATAATCATTGCCGACCACGGCAACGCCGACAACGCCATCAACGCCGACGGCAGCGCCAACACAGCCCACTCGCTCAACCCAGTGCCCTGTGTGTACGTGACAGAAAACAAGGAAGCCAAAATCGAAAACGGCATCCTCGCCGACGTTGCTCCCACCATCCTTCATATCATGGGCCTGCCCCAGCCGAAGGAAATGAACGGCAAAGATCTGATAAAATAAGGCTTAATTACAACTGGCTTAATTACACTTATTTAAATCCGCGAGAAAGCGCCTGCAGTCGCTTTCTCGCGGATTTTATTTTTTTGATGATTGATTGGCGTAATGAAATTTCAATATTTTTAAAGAATAATATGTTTTATTTTTGTAATATGAAAAATAACACTTATCTTTGCGAGTATCAATTTAACCTAATTGAATTATATGCTATGAGATGGATTCTTGCTATTGTTTTGGTTGGATTTCTGTTCGCCGGATGTTCCGACCTTGAAGAAACTTACCTGACTCCCCAGACTGAAATTCCCTGCGGAGAGTCGGGATCTGAGATTTCTTCTGATGACGTAAGCGACGCAGAAATTGGTAACATTATCAACAGAATTTTCCCGGCGAAAAGCAGAAATAATTCAGAGTATACAACTGAAATAATATATACTGACAAAGGTACGCCTGGTATGTATGTGATAAATTTTGCCGATAATGGAGGCTTCCTGTTGATTAGCGCCACAAAAAAAGCACGAGCCTATACTTGCGCATAGTGAATGCGGGCATTATGACCTTACCGACATGGAAAAACCGCTGCCCGTGCTTGAATGGCAGAATTCAATGTTGAGTGACATTCAACGCGCAAGAGAAGAATCAGATACACTAAATTCGACATGGAACGCATTTAGTGAAATTACAGAAACAATAGACTGTCGTTCGGTTCTGTCGCGCTCAGACCCCTATGGACTTGAAACTATGATAGCCGACTCCCTAACATCCTGGAGGCAAAAAGGATATTCGGTGTCTTCAATCGACTCTTACGAACCACGAGATGATGTTGAAAAAGCTTTTCTGGAAGATCTCTGCAACAATATGTATCCGATTGCTGTGGATAATTGGAAAGACTATGTATTCGTTGTGAGATATACAAAATTTATTAGTATGCGAATTGATAACATGTTGGAAACTCAATGGCATCAGGGATCCAATTTTAATACTTATTTCCCGTTCTGGAATGGAACAAAAGAGAAGCAAGCAGTAGGTTGCGGTCCGATAGCAGCAGGACAAATCATGCGCTATCACAAAAAGCCTGCCAACATTAATTGGAACGATATGCCTGCAACATATGCAACTAATTCAACCGCAGAATTTTTGTATAATCTTGCTTTGAAAGCCGATGCAAAGTACGAAACTAAAGAAAATCTGACCTCAACGACAATTCCCAATTTAAAAAAGGCTTTTGAGTCTTATGGTTACAAGTGTAAATTAGGGAATTACAATCATTATACGGTTATGCAGAATATTAAGGCTAATCGTCCGGTATTAATGAGTGGTATAAACGTTGATAGCGGAAAAGGACATGCTTGGCTAATCTCTGGAGTGCAGGATTATGAAAACGCGAATATTGTTATCATATACTATCCAATAAGTCGAAATACTATGAACTCCGCTTTTGAACATCAAGATAATCCATCACATACCTATACACACTATTGTAATTGGGGTTGGGGAGGATTGTATGACGGTTTTTTCGGGATGGATCGATTTGATCCAGGTAATCGTAACTATTCATCAAATAATCGTATGCTATATGATATATACTACTAATTTCTCCAAGTTCGGATGTAAAGCCAAGTCTTTAATTCCGCAAATCTTGACTGTTTTGATGTTTTCAGTTCCGCTATTCAATCTTAAAGCTCAAAATAATAATACATTTACTATTTTTGCAGGATATACAGGCTCTTTCAATAGCGAAGAACATCATTATACTACCAGTTATGGAGGTATGACATCATTGGCTTTCGACATGCCCGTTTATAAAGGCCTTTCATTTATGCCCGAAGCAGGTTTTGATTTTCGTGCCGTTGACGCAGTGCATGGCTATGAAATGCAATGGTTGTTTGTACTGCGAGCATCTGTTGCATATACATTTAAACTTCCGAAAGTTAACTTAAGTCTGCTGACTGGCCCTCGCATGAATTTAAGTTTAGCCAATACAGAAGTAATGTTTGTAGGTGGTTATAGCGCAGATTATAACAGAATCAGTGCAGGATGGCAATTCGGCTTAGGAATAACGTATAAGCGAATGGTGTTTCGGGGAACATTTGCCTTACCGCTTTCTGATTACAGCCACTATTATTATGAAGGAGGAAAGGGGTATAAAGTTAATATGTATGAGGTGAGTGTGGGCTACTGCTTTTCGGCAAGTCGATAAAACGGATTGATGATTAGTTTTTTAGTATGGAGTAGGCATGGATGTTTTTTTTCATTGTATGTTTGAGTGTAGATAATATTGTAGTTAAAATAAGTTAAAGTACTTGCGTCGTATTAGAAAAGTGCGTAACTTTGCATCCGTAAAACATCGCGGGGTGGAGCAGTGGTAGCTCGTTGGGCTCATAACCCAAAGGTCGTAGGTTCGAGTCCTGCCCCCGCCACTAAAGTCGAAAGCCGATCCGAACTCCGGGCCGGCTTTCTTGTTTCCCATATATGAAAGATCTTATACTTAGCAAAGAAACATCCGAACGTACGGTTCTCGTAGGCCTGGTGACTCCGCGGCAGGGCGAGGCCAAGACCGCCGAATACCTCGATGAACTCGCTTTTCTGGCCGATACAGCAGGTGCCGAAACTGTGGCGCGCTTCACTCAGAAGCTCGACTATCCTAACCCGCGCACATACGTGGGCAAAGGCAAGCTGGAGGAAATACATGCCTATGTGGAAGAAAACGAAATAGGCATGGTGATTTTCGACGATGACCTCACCACCAAACAGGTGTCGAACCTCGAGCGCGAGCTGCAGGTGAAGATTCTCGACCGCACTTCGCTCATCCTCGACATATTTGCCAAGCGCGCACAGACAGCCAATGCCAAGACTCAGGTCGAGCTGGCCCAGTACCAGTATCTGCTGCCCAGGCTAACACGCATGTGGACTCACCTTGAACGTCAGCGTGGCGGTATAGGCATGCGTGGTCCGGGCGAAACCCAGATTGAAACTGACCGCCGTATAATCCTCGACAAGATAGCCCGTCTGAAAGAAGAACTCCGCGCTATCGACAAGCAGAAATCCATACAGCGCAAGAACCGCGGCAAACTTACCCGTGTGGCGCTCGTAGGCTACACCAATGTAGGCAAGAGCACCCTTATGAATGTGCTGAGCAAAAGCGAGGTCTTTGCCGAAAACAAACTCTTCGCCACCCTCGACACCACAGTACGCAAGGTGACCATCGACAATCTGCCGCTGCTGCTCACCGACACCGTCGGTTTCATACGCAAGTTGCCCACCCACCTGGTAGAGTCGTTCAAAAGCACCCTCGATGAGGTGCGCGACGCCGACATACTGGTGCATGTGGTAGATATATCGCACCCCAACTTCGAAGAGCAGATAGAGGTCGTAAACAGCACCCTCAAAGATGTGTGCGGCGGCATGGACAAGCCTGTGATTCTGGTATTCAATAAAATCGACGCCTTCAGCTACAAGCCCAAGGACGCCGACGACCTCACGCCCGAAACACGTGAGAACATATCGCTCGACCGCCTGAAGCAGACCTGGATGTCGAAGATGGAAGGCGACTGTGTGTTCATATCCGCGAAAAAAGGTCTGAACATCGACGAACTCAAGCAGAAAATCTACGAACGGGCTCTGGAGATACACCGCAGCCGCTTCCCCTACAACGACTTGCTGTACGAGAAATACGACACCGACATTGAACAATAACACATCGGCGCGCGTTCATCTAACATAATCAATAACACTATGAATTATGGACTCGGAAGAACGCAAAGACCAACGCCGCAAAGGCGAGCGCAACTATCCCGGAGTAGCCATTGATACAAGCGACGGCGAAAAAGTGGACAATAAACTGGTAAAAGAGCGTACACGGGCGTTGAATAATAACCCGCGTAACGACCAATAGCGCATACAAAAACGCGTCCGATGTTGCCATGAGTTTGGCAACATCGGCTTTTTTTTGTAATTTTGCCAAACTAATAGGTATAATTTCTTGCTTATGTCAGGTCAGCAAACGATATTCAGCACCGACGAAACCAAGGAGTTGCGTCGGCTTTACCGCACGCTTCGCCACTCCCTTGCCGAAGCGGTGTCATACAATGATTTTTTTAGAGTCAGAACTGCCATTTCCGAAGCCATGGCCGTCTGCGAAATGCCGCGCGACCGTTTCGGCCGTCATCCGCTGCTTCATGCCATGGCTACCACAGAAGAACTGTGTCATGGTGTGAGCCTCGACCGCAGCATGGCTGTGGCCGTGATGCTCTACAATCTGGTGAAACTCGACCTGATGCCGCAGCGGCAGCTGCAGGAAGAGTGGGACGACGATATCAGCCGCCTTGTGGACGGTCTGCGGAAAGTGGCCGGTCTGTACAGCCGTCAGGCTTCTGTGCAGAGCGACAACTTCCGCAAACTGCTGCTTACATTCGCCGAGGATATACGTGTGATTATCATAATGCTCGTCGACCGTCTGGTACTGATGCGCGCCATCAACCACCATCCGTCGGAGAAACTGGTAGCGGAAGTGGCCATGGAGGCCAACTACCTGTACGCACCCCTGGCCCACCGTCTGGGGCTGTACCGGATAAAGTCGGAACTTGAGGATATGTCGCTGAAATACACCGACCGCGAGAAATACACCGAGATTGCCCGCAAACTCAACGAAACCAAGGCGAAGCGCGACTCCTACATAGCCGACTTTATTCGCCCGGTAAAGGAGCGTCTGGAGGCCGAAGGTCTGAAATTCGACATCAAGGGGCGTACTAAGAGCATCTACTCCATCTGGAACAAGATGAAGAAGCAGCACAACGATGTGGAGGAAATATACGACCTCTTTGCAATACGTGTGATTCTTGATG
>CAJUHX010000023.1 GCA_910586455.1 uncultured Muribaculaceae bacterium
CTTCTCCGGCAAGGCTCACCCTGCCGACGGTGCCGGACAAGGCCTTATCAAGCGCATCATCGAAATCTCGCGCATGCCCCAGTTCCAGGGAAAGATTATCTTCCTTGAGGACTACAACATGATTGTAGCCAAGCGCCTTGTGACCGGTGTCGACATCTGGCTCAACACCCCCACCCGTCCGCTTGAGGCTTCCGGTACATCGGGCGAAAAGGCCGAAATGAACGGCGTGCTCAACTTCTCGGTTCTCGACGGCTGGTGGTACGAAGGTTACCGCTTCAACGAAAAGGCCGGCTGGGCTCTCACCGACAAGCGCACCTACACCGACCAGTCACAGCAGGACAAGCTCGATGCAGCCACCATATACTCGATGCTTGAAAACGAAATCATTCCGCTGTATTTTGCCAAGAATTCCAAGGGTTACTCGCCCGAGTGGATTCAGTATATCAAGGGCTCTATTGGCGACATCGCTCCTCACTTCACCATGCAGCGCATGATTGAAGATTATATCGAGCGCTTCTATGAACCCGAAGCCAAGCGCAGCAAGGCTCTTCAGGCCCACGATTATGCTCTTGCCAAGGAAATTGTAGCTTGGAAAGAGAAAATAGCATCGCAGTGGGACGGCATCAAGGTATTGGATATCCGCCACAGCGGTGAACTCAGCAACAGCATCACAGGTCAGCCTTTCCACATTGAAGCTATCGTCGACACCAACGGCATAGGCCGCGACCTGGGTCTTGAAATGGTCATTTACCGTCAGGAGAACGGTGGCGAGGAATTCGTCGGCACCGAACACTTCAAGGTAACCAAGGAAGAAGGCAACGTACTCACTTACGAACTCAATTCGACTGTGAAAGACCCCGGTATCTTCCGCTATGGCTTCCGCCTCTATCCTATCAACAGGAACCTGCCCCACCGTCAGGACTTCGCTTTCACCCGCTGGATTTAATAATCTACACAATATAAAAAAGGCCGGCTTGATGATTTCAAGTCGGCCTTTTTTTTAGCAAATATGGCCTACAGTTGCAGGCGTACAGATTCCTCATGTATTGCAGCGAGTATGCTTCGGATAAAATTTTCGTCGAGATTTAATTCCGCAGCCTGAGCCGTACGCTGGCTCATAAGTTGTGAGTAGCGCTCGGTCTGTACGACCGGCAAGCCTTCAGCTCGCTTATAATCGCCGATGCGGCGTGCAACATCCATGCGGCGTGCCAGCAGTGCTATAAGCTCTGAATCTATGGTGTCGATTTCGGCGCGCATCTGCGCCAGCGACTCCCGGTCGTTGCCGTTGCCATGTTTCAGGCGCAGGCTTTTCAGCAGCGAGCCGAACTCGGCCGGAGTAAGCTGCTGAGCGGCATCGCTCAAGGCACAGTCCGGGTAACTGTGGCATTCCACAATCAGGCCGTCGAACCCCAAGTCCATGGCCTGCTGACAGATGGGAGCCACCAGGTCGCGTCGTCCGGCAATATGACTCGGATCGCACAGCAACGGTAATTCAGGCAGTCGGTGGTGCAACTCTATTGGCAGACGCCAGCAAGGGTCGTTGCGGTAAATCCGAGGTGTATATACGCTGAAACCGCGGTGCGAAGCCGCCAGACGGCATACTCCCGCAAGACTCAGGCGCTGAATGGCGCCCAGCCATAACGACACATCCGGATTAAGCGGATTCTTCACTATAACCGGAGTGTCCGGTGCCAAAGCGGCAATGGCATCGGCTATCTCCTGCACGGCAAAGGGGTTGGCTGTAGTGCGGGCGCCAATCCACAGAATGTCGATTCCGGCCTGCAGAGCCTCCTCGACATGGCTGCGGTTGGCCACCTCGGTAGCTGCAAGCATACCACATTCACATGCAGCATCGACAAGCCAAGGCAAAGCCTTTGAACCGAAGCCCTCGAACGAACCGGGCATAGTCCGGGGTTTCCACACTCCGGCACGCAGGATACTCACTCCCTCGGCAGCCAGACCACGTGCGGTCTGCAGCATCTGCCCGGCACTTTCAGCCGAGCACGGGCCGGCGATGACAAGCGGTCGTGACGATAAAAAATTTTCAGACAGAAAAGGCAGTAGTTTCATGCTGCAAAGTTACGAATAATTTTGCGAAACTTACAAAAATTCATATAAATGCCGTGGCAAATACCTTTATTCCAAATCGGCTTTAACAGCCCCGGAAAAAAAAAGAAAAAAAATCGTCAAAAAGTTTGCGAGAATCCAAATTTAATGCCTATATTTGCGGTGTTCAAACCAACATAGCTAACCACTTAAATCTATACATAAGGTTTAAAGACCTAAAACTCAAAGTTATGGATATTAACAACATTATGAGCGCCCTTGAGGCCAAGCATCCTGGTGAAAAGGAATACCTCCAGGCAGTGAAAGAAGTTTTGATGTCAGTTCAGGACGTATACAACCAGCACCCTGAATTCGAACGCAACAAAATCATCGAGCGTATGGTCGAACCCGACCGCATCTTCACTTTCCGTGTAACCTGGATTGACGACAAGGGCGACGTTCAGAACAACATAGGCTACCGCGTACAGTTCAACAATGCCATTGGCCCGTACAAAGGCGGCATCCGTTTCCACGCTTCGGTAAACCTCTCGATTCTCAAATTCCTCGGTTTCGAGCAGACTTTCAAAAACGCTCTCACCACTCTGCCCATGGGTGGCGCAAAAGGCGGCAGCGACTTCTCGCCCCGCGGCAAGAGCGACCGCGAAATCATGCGTTTCTGCCAGGCTTTCATCCTCGAACTCTGGCGTAACCTCGGTCCCGACCAGGACGTTCCCGCAGGCGATATCGGCGTAGGCGGTCGCGAAGTAGGCTACATGTACGGTATGTACAAAAAACTCTCGCGCCAGTGCACCGGTACTTTCACCGGCAAGGGTCTGAGCTTCGGCGGCAGCCGTATCCGTCCCGAGGCCACCGGTTTCGGCGCCCTCTACTTCGTACAGAGCGTACTCGGTGTTAAGGGTGAAGACCTCAAGGGCAAGACTGTGGCTATCTCCGGCTTCGGCAACGTTGCATGGGGTGCTGCCATGAAAGCTACCGAACTCGGTGCCAAGGTTGTGACCATCTCCGGCCCCGACGGATACATCTACGATCCCGCCGGCCTCGATGCTGAAAAAATCAACTACATGCTCGAACTCCGCGCCAGCGGCAACGACATCGTTGCTCCCTACGCCGACAAGTTCCCCGGCTCGCAGTTCTTCGCAGGCCGCAAGCCTTGGGAATGCAAGGTTGATATCGCTCTGCCCTGTGCTACCCAGAACGAGGTTAACGGCGAAGACGCCAAGATGCTTGTTGAAAACGGTGTTCAGCTCGTTGCCGAAGTTTCCAACATGGGCTGTACCCCCGAAGCTATCGACACCTTCATCGCCGCACGCATCATCTATGCTCCCGGCAAGGCTGTGAACGCCGGTGGTGTTGCAACCTCAGGTCTTGAAATGAGCCAGGATGCCGAGCACCTGCAGTGGAGCGCCGAAGAAGTTGACGCCAAGCTCCACTACATCATGAAGAGCATCCACGAACAGTGCGTTGAATACGGCACTGAAGCCGACGGATACATCAACTACATGAAGGGCGCCAACATCGCCGGCTTCATGAAAGTTGCCGACGCCATGATGGGCCAGGGTATCTACTAATCGGACAATCCTAAAAATCAGCATAACAGCCTCGAAGCTTCTTCGGGGCTGTTTTTTGTATATGTTTTTGAATACCGCCGGCAATACAACACGTGCTTTTGCACATATTAATAATCGGCCACGAATTTTTAATGTAAATAGTTGGCAAAAAGTTTTGCAGTATCGAAAATAAAAACTACTTTTGCATAGTGAAATCAGTAACATCTTACTTACCTTAAAATCGAGACTAAAGTCTGTCATTACCATTGAAAAACAAAAGTTGCATCGGTCAGAATGTATGAGAGTACATGATTAACTATAGACCATCAACTTCGGGATAAAGATATTTGACCGAAAGTTATTTACAACTATAGACCGACAGCTAAACGGGACCGTTCTGAGTGGAGCGGCCCCGTAGTTTTTCTTATAAGAATCTTTTTTTGGCGGTCAGCTATTGCATCCGCAGCGCACATAGTGGTGTGCTGCCGTGCATTCGTGAATGCCGTTGTCGACAATGATATGCCGGTTGGCCATCTCGGAAATAGCCGTCATCTCGTGCGAAACCAGCACAACGGTTGTTGTGCGCGCCACGTTTGCCAGAATATCGTAGAGCTGATGTTCAAAGCGCTTGTCGATATAGCTCAGCGGTTCGTCGAGTACCAATAGCGATGGTTCTGAAATCATGGCTCGGCCAAGTAAGGCTCGCTGCAACTGACCGCCGGACAGCTGCCCTATGCTGCTGTGGGCCTGTTCGGTAAGACCTACAGTCTGAAGCATAGTCCATACTTTGTCGCGAACCTCTGATGCAGGCAGACAATGAGCCAGCAAACCCGATGCCACAACTTCGTGGACTGTTATAGGAAAGTGGCTGTCAATCATATTTTTCTGAGGCAGGTAGCCAATGGCATTCGATTTCAGTTCCATGCCATAAATCACATTGCCCGATGTGGGTTTGAGCAGCCGCAGCATTATTCGCAGCAAGGTAGTCTTGCCGCCGCCGTTCGGACCGGTTATGGCCATAAAATCGCCTGGAAATACAGCAAGACTTATATCCGACAGTACTCGGCGGTCGTGCCACTGCATGCTTATATTCTGCAACTGCAGCAAGGGTATGCGTTTTGATGAGTTACTTGACAAGTTCATCTGTAATAATATTCATTTGGTGCTGCCAGTCGTACGACAACGGATCGATGGTTACAGTGCGCAGCCCCAGTTGCGACGTCATAGCCTGAGTCTGCCTTGTATCGAATTCGCGCTGATAAAAGAACACTTTTGCGCCGTGGCTGCGTGCCTGGTCGATTGCGCGACGGAGAGCCGACGCTGAAGGCTCTTTCGACTCCCAACCTACCGACAACTGCTCCAGCCCATAATCGCGGGCAAAATATCCCAGCGACGGATGCCATACCATAAAACAGGTGGCGTTTCCCTGTTCGAGTCTGGAGGCAATCGACGAGT
The DNA here is from genome assembly GCA_910586455.1 of uncultured Muribaculaceae bacterium. Classification (GTDB taxonomy): domain Bacteria; phylum Bacteroidota; class Bacteroidia; order Bacteroidales; family Muribaculaceae; genus CAG-873. The sequence continues at coordinate 5,070 of CAJUHX010000023.1, forward strand.
CGAGAGAATCGAGGTGTTCCAGCAGACTGTGCAGCCGGCTTTTATACATACAACTGTCGGCCGGGTCGAGTGCAATGAGCCCGCGGGCCATATTATCGGCCATCACCTTGGCGTTTCTTACCGAGGTCCACACATGCGGGTCGGCTTCCTCTCCGCTTTCTTCATGACTACATTCGCCGTCATGATGGTGGTGCGAATGAGTACCATACAGCGGTACAATACCGGTGGCCGACTCCAATACCGGAATATCGGTGGCTGATTGCAGCAGAGCATGCTCGAATGGCAGACCTCCTACATAAAAATAAGCGCTTGCGCAATCCAGAGCCAGACGGGATTTCATTGTAGGTTCAAAAGTTTCCGGATTTGCGCCCTGCTTCATCAGAGTCACCACCTTGAACTTGTCGCCGGTCAGCTGCTCGAGCAGATAACGTTGCGGCTCCACGCTCACGGCAATGGTAGGAGTTGCAGATTCGGAGTCAGAGCAGGCACAGAATGTTGTCAAGGAGGCGGCAACCAATATGTTACGGATAAATTTCATTTGCACTGTGAAAAAACAGTTACAAATTTACGAATTTTTTTTCGCTTTAAGGCCTTACAATCCCATAAAAACATTAACTTTGCAGTCGCAAAACGTACCCGAATTAACCAAATCTATCCAAGCAAATTTCACAAATGACTGTAAACAAGACAAAACTCTGGCGCACCTCGCGAGATTACATATTCATCACTCTTGGCATGGCTCTGTATGCCTTAGGATTCTCGGCTTTCATTCTGCCTGAAAAAGTTGTAATCGGTGGTCTTGCCGGTATCGGTACCCTTATATATTTCCTTACCGGCATACCTGTGGCTGTGGCGCAGTATGTCTGCAACCTCATTCTGCTGGCGTTTGCATATAAGATTGTAGGCCGCCAGTTTGTGCTGGGCACTATTTTCGGCGCCACCATGATATCAGTATTTGTGGGTATCTTCCAGCCACTGTTCACCCATCCGTTCACATCCGAGCCTATAATGAATATAGTAATCGGCGGTCTGATGTGCGGCTTCGGTATCGGCCTTGCATTTACCCATAACGGGTCCAGCGGCGGCACGGATATCGTGGCGGCTATGGTGTCTAAGCATTCCAATGTAAGCATCGGCCGTACAATGCTTTACACCGATGTATTCATTATTTCGTCGAGTTATCTGCTCTTTCACAACATCGACAAAATTGTGTATGGCCTGATGGTACTCTTCCTGGTATCGTATGTAACTGACCTGATTATAAATACCAACCGCCAGGCAGTGCAGTTTACCATTTTCTCGCCTCACTGGCAGGAGATTGCCACAGCCATCAACAATGAGGCCAACCGTGGCTGCACCGTACTCGACGGTACCGGCTGGTACAGCAAGCATCAGGTAAAAATTCTGCTGGTGATGTGCCGAAAAATTGAGTCTGTCACTATTTTCCGCATCATAAAATCAATCGACAAGAACGCATTCATCACTCAGGCCAATGTTAACGGAGTGTACGGAAAGGGCTTTGATGAAATGAAGATTAAAATGCCCACCCCCAAGCACCACAGCAATGAGGCCGCTTCTGGTTCGGGCACAAAGGCTACCGATGCCAACGGATATGGGAATCTGCCTTCATCGTCGGGCCACAACGATTCTCTTGCCTGATTATGATATTATATTTTTCAGGTACCGGAAACTCTAAAGCTCTGGCCCACGAACTCGCCCGACACACCGGCGACGAGGTTTATGACATAACCGACAGTTTTATTGCCTCAGGCAATCGCGTCGTATGGGTTTTCCCAATTTATTCCTGGGGCTTGCCCTCTCCGGTGGCAGGTGCCATCAGGCGGCTCAAATTTTCTGCAGAGCTATATGGAGCTCCGCATTTTATGGCCGCCACCTGCGGCGACGATGCCGGTCTGGCCGACAGACAATGGCGAAACCTGATTGAAGCCCGTGGCTGGAAAGCATGCGGCGCATACACCGTGGAGATGCCCAACACCTACACCATGATGAAAGGTTTCGATGTAGACAGCCCCGAAGTTGTCCGTCATAAACTTGATGCTTTTCCGCAGCGGGCAGCGGATATAGCAGCCTCAATACTTGCCGGCGACAGCCGGGCCGACATTACAAGAGGCCGATTCGCATGGATAAAGTCGCGCATAATATACCCGTGGTTCATGCGCTATGCCACATCGTCGAAGCCATATCATGCCACTGCGGCCTGTATCGCATGCGGCAAATGCGCCCGCGAATGTCCGTCGCAAACTATAACAATGGAAAGCGACCGTCCGAAGTGGAACGGTCGCCGTTGTGTAATGTGTGAACGTTGCTACCACAACTGCCCCGTGCATGCCATAGCCTATGGAAAGGCGACAGACGGAAAAGGGCAATACACCTATGCCGCATTTTGCCATAAACAGCAGTGACGGGCCACATCAGATTGTAACCTGAGTGGCACCATAGCCGTATTCGCTGAAGGAGGCATCCTGCACCTGATGCCCTTTGTAACGGTGATTGAGTTCTTTCATAAGAGCCTGACGCAGGACGCCTTCGCCTTTGCCGTGGATAAATACAATCTTGTGGCCTTTGTTGCGTGTATTTGCATCCATGACTTCGCGGAATCTGTCAATCTGATAATTCAGTATGTCGGCATTACTGAGGCCGCGCATATCATCGAGCAGTTCGGAGGCATGCAGATCGACTACGGTAACGTTGTCAGTCTTGTTATCGCGCTTTTTCACGGGCTTACGTCTGACCGGGATGTCAACATGTTGCTTTTCTTGCATAGCGCGGCGTAAAGCCTCGGCATCGGGCTTGGAGCGTTGCTGAATTTCGTCGTTGACAGTAATTTCATAGGCCAGAACAGGCCCGTCGAAATACGGATTAGGCTTAAAGCAGTGCAGTTTCGCAAACTTGGTGGGGTCGAGGCTGAATTGAAGGGAGCAGGCCGGTTTCAATGCGAAATCCGAGGTTTTCTTGAATGCTATATATTGCAACGAAGCCTCTTCAAGCAGAGGCAGGTCGGGATGGTTAAACTCGCCGCACAACACCTGGATTCCCGGCTCTATTACTCCTGCATAGCGTGCGGTCCAGTCCGAATTACGGTCCGTACGAGTTGCAAAGCATACATACAGGTAGTAATTGGAGTCGTTGACTATATACGCATCAATCTCGCCCTGCGAGAGCTGGCGGATATTACGCGGTTCGAATGCGAGTACGATGTTGAGTTTTTCGCCGGCAGCGGTTTCCACATATGGCAATTCCGGTTCGGGATCTGTAGCCTTTGTGGGTTTCGGAGCCTGGGCTGTGACAACAATTTCGGGTTGTTTGAATGTGTTTTCCGATGCTACCGGCACACATTCACGCAACAGTACCGGTGTTTCGAAGCCATCTTCGTCGACGTATGCCATCTGGCCTTCGATTCGTACTAATTTACCGCCACCCACGCTGTTAAGGTAGCGCACAGTATCTCCTATTTTCGCTTGCATTATCGTTATCGTTTATAAAATAATTCAGATTTCGCAGTCGGGCTATTATGCAATAATTTCTTAACAGTCCGTCAAGAGTGCAAAATTAGCATAAAACGCCGAGAAAACGAGCATTTCTCGTTTTTTTTTATTAAATTTGTAGATTATTAAATTATATCATATATGGACGGACTTAACAATAATCTGGTGACTCTGACAGTTGACAGGAGTTACGGCGACAATGAAGATTTTTTCAGACTTATTTTGCCCGACGGGCGCGAATTTACGTTAAAGAAAATTGCATTCCAACGGGGGAAACCATTGCCCGAAACTCTTTTGTGTCAGGAGAAAAAAGGATTTAATGGCGAGTCGTATTATATTCATTATGTGGCCGGATATGTACGCAATTTCTATCTTGCAGGTTTCAGGCGAGGCGATGATTTTGAATTCAGGGTCGACCGTGTTCCCGAGAATCCGGGAGAACCATATACACTTATTGACCAATACGGCATCCAATTCCGCCTTTATGAACGCAATACCGGCCTTGTAGCCGGGCAGAGTGTGCATTGTTCGTTCAGCAAGCTCGAATCAAATTTCTTTTCATTGGTACTGAGCGAGCGCGGTGTGGCGCTGCCGCTGTTGAGCGGCGACGAGGCTGTTTGTGCCATGGGCCTGCCCCACGAAAGCATGCTGCGCCGCCTGTTTCGTGAATTACCGTTCCTCGACCAGGCCCGGGAGGAGCTTGCCGCAAGCCGGGCCAGCTGGGTGCTGACTGCCCTGCGCGCCATAAAGGCAAATATAGCGGAAAGCTTTGTGAATTTCGACATCCGGCGCCGACATCGCCTGATTGAATTGGCACTTGAAGCCACCTGTCGCATGGCGCTGTATCTGCTTGAAGGCTCACCGTTCCTTCGTGGCACCACTCCGCAGCGACGCCACGAACTGCAGGATGAACTCACGTCGATTATCGAGGCTATGACCCCATATCAGCGTGCCCTCGAAATTATTACGTCGAACCATGAGGAAGCATTCATAAACAGCCTGCTCGACAAGCTCAAGGAATCGGGATTTCTGTATCACCCCACTCTACAGTTTTCAATTCTGATGCTCATATTCCGCCACCAGCCAAAGCGGATTGGCGAAAAGTTCGGACGTATCTACGACGCAATCATGCAGTGGAATCTGCCCACCTGGACCAACGAGCCCTTCCGCAGTGCCTTTATCGAGCAGTTCGAACTATATATACGCGACATGCGCAAGGCCATCGACCTTTGTCCGCAGGCCGATACCGCCGACGAGAAATTGCGTGTGGAGAGCATTCTTAAGGCTCTGGCTCTGCAGCTGTGCATAGCCGACCCTGACAATTTTCAGCATTACAACCGCAACCGCTCGCTGTACTACCGCTATGTGTCGCTGTTGCGCCCTTCAAGCAGCGATATTTTGCTCGACAAGGCTTTCCGCGCCCTCGGCGGCGATTACTGCCTCTCTGATATAAGCTATAACCAGATAAAAGAGCCAATGTTGATGATGACTTCGGCCGCCTATAATACTGCGCCGATGGCAACTTCCCCCACTCTCAGCCGCTTTGTAGGTACAGCGGCCGATATCCAGCTGTTCGGCTCCACCTTAAGCATAAAAGCGCACAAAGAGCAGGCCAACTGCACCAACCTGCTGCCTGCCGGCATGGTCGACTGGCTTTCACCTGAAATATATCTGAGCGGCATCAAGCGCTTCACTGCCGCTACTCTTAAGAAAATCAAAAGTCACCGCGACTTCTGGAACAACGTGATTCATGACCTTACACTCGCTCCGGAATGTGTTGTCAGCGAAGATATTGAAATTATCCGCACACCACCATCGCCGGGCGACGAAGTTCTGATTGTAATCGACAGCGTAACTCCGGATCCTACAGGCAACAATCCGCGTTTCAACTGCCATATCGACGACGAACGCTTCTACGGCGAGGGTTTTTTCATGCGTAACTCACTGGTAGGATACAACATGCGCGGAGTAGAACGTTTTGTCTACACCGGTATCGACGGACGGCCCATACACCTTGTGGCCCGCGTGGTGGCCCAGCATGACGATGAATACGAATTCTCATTGTTTGAGGAAGTTCATCGCTGGATTGAGGCCAACCTTTGGGTAGGTCAGGAGGTAAATGCCGTCATAGCCGGCTTCAATCACCTTACCGAGGAATACAGCGCAATCAGCGAACTCGGCATAGGCATGTTGCTGCATGCTCCCGACGACTTGCCCGAAGAAGTGACACTCGGCCCTCAGACCATAGTCAGAGCGATGATTACCCAGACATCAGACCGTGAGCATATCCGTGCCCGGATTATAGGCCTCGCCGACCCGCAAGTATATGTGGTCAAAGACCATGCGCTCAGTACCCTGCTGCATAATATAGAGTACACCGACGATATCGAGGATGAAAGCAACATCGCCGACGAAAGCGAGAATCTCAGCCGAGAAACCATTCGCGAGATTGTGGAACTCTACCGCATGAAAGCAGTGGGCTGCGACGATGTAATGAGCGCCTACGACAATCTGTGCTTCGGTCGCGTACTTGCCGCGATAATAGGCGACCGACCGCTCGAATCCGAGCTTGAACTGCATGCCGAACTGCTGTTGCTGCACGTTGACTTCGCCGACAACCGTCGGGTAGATGTGGCCTCGCTCGAACAGTTTCGTCCGCTCATACGCCCCGGTTCGCTGGCCGAACGCATATTCAGGCGCATGGAAATAGTGTCGTGGCTCGGCAGTCACGACCACGACCAGGATCTCTGGCTGCAGTCGCAGCAGCCGGACAGCGAGTTCGAAGGCAAATTTGCGCGTATGGTACTCAGCTACAACATGCTTGTGGCCAGCTCGATGCAGGAGAACGACTACGCCAGCCGCATCAAAGACGACATCTCTGCACTGTTGAAAGTCAACAACGAGCGCATAAGCCTGAAATACTACGGCTGCGAGTCGCAGTACACCGAGTTCAAGAGCTCGCTGGTATTCTGCGCCAACGACGGAGTTAAGCGCAGTCCTGAGGAGTCGTTGCGCAAACAGCACCACGAAATCATGCATATAATTGCCGGCTTTATGAACACCACTGGCGGCAAGCTCTACATAGGTGTGAACGACCAGCACTTTGAGCGCGGACTCGACGAGGATTTCAAAGCTCTGCGGCTGCCCTACTCACCCGACCTGCTCAAACGCATGGACGAGCTGCTCAACTACCTTACCCTGCGCGTGCGCTCTTACTTCGGCACCACTACTGCCACACTTGTCAACATTGCCGTGGACGAGGAGTCAACCAAGGGAGTACTTATTGTAACAGTAAAACCATCGCGGCAGCCAGTAAAACTCGACGACACCATTTATGTCCGACTCAGCACATCGACCATGCCGATTGTCGACCGCGAAGAAATACGGCGCTTTGTCGAGCAGCGTGGTCTGGCTTACGAAGACATGATGAAGATGAGCGATCACGACAACGGCGAGAATGCAGATGCAAAACCTCCAACCGTGGCCGAGAAGACCATCAAGGCCAGCACCCCGGCCGACCTGCGCAGCGAGGAACTTGAATCGGAAAATCTTCGCAAGCGTATTGAAAGCATAAGTGTGCCTATCGATGCCCCGGCAGCCACCGAGGCGATGCCGGTGAAAACTTCACACTGGCGTCCAAACGTACTCCACAGCGACGATGCCAACTATGTGGTGCCGGAACTGTACCTGTACTTTGTAGGCGATCACCACTATACCGTGTCCAAGCAGGACATATATGTCGATATGGATCCATCGTGCCGTCTGGCCATGGTTATATGCCAGGCCGACCTCGACTCTTATCTGGTGATGGCCTACAAGGGCGAACAGCTTATACGGGTGCCGGTTCGACAATTGCTCGACAAAGCCGAGAAATCCAACCACCGACATTGGTCGGACCAACCTCTGGAGTGGGCCTGCATAGCAAGCGAGAACGACGCCGTGCTGAGCATACATGCCGATTCGTCGGGCGCCCTGCATTACAGGGCTACTCCGGTGAGCATGATAAGCCGTGGTTCCATGACCAACGCCCCCGACCGCATTCTCAACGTCAGTGTCGACCAAACTCCCGTGTGGGAACTTATTGCCGCCGAATCGCTCGGACACTTCGAGAAGGCCATGCCGGCCAATCTCCATACCCGGCAGACAGGCTATACGCTGCGCACACGCATCGACCAGCCTGACTGCGACAAACGCATACAAACCCTCTTAAACTCATGCAACCTATGAAGCAATCCGATGAAAGCGCCTTCAAAGTGCCGATGTTCTCAATAATCACCGTATGCTTTAACGCCGGAAGCACCATACAGCCCACCCTTGAGAGTGTCGACGCCCAGACCTGCCGTCTATACGAACACATAATTATAGACGGCGCCTCAAAGGACGACACCCTCGCCATAGTCGACGCTCACCCGAACCCGCTGCGCCAAGTGGTATCGGAGCCCGACCGCGGCATTTACGACGCCATGAACAAGGGACTCGGAATGGCTGCAGGAGAGTATGTGATTTTTCTTAATGCGGGCGATTCGTTTCATAGCGGCGATGTGCTTCAGAAACTTGCTGACGTTGCCATGAACCACGACTTTCCAGGTGTGATATACGGCCAAACCGACCTTGTAGACGATTCGCGACAGCGACTTGGCGAGCGACATCTGCGCGCGCCCGAAACACTCACTTACCGCAGTTTTGCGCAAGGTATGCTTGTGTGTCATCAGGCATTTGTGGCGCTGCGGCGCATCACTGCGCCATTCGACCTGCGCTACCGCTTCTCGGCTGATTACGACTGGTGTATACGCTGCCTGCAGCACTCGCGCCTCAACCATTATGTCGATGCAGTGCTGGTCGATTATCTGAGTGAAGGAGCCACCACTGCCAACCACAGGCGTTCGCTTATGGAGCGTTTCCGCATTATGAGCCGTTATTACGGTTTCTGGTCCACGCTGGTCCGACATTTTACTTTTATACCCCGTTATCTGAAATTCAAAAACAGAAAATAAGATGTTTGTAATAAATACAACGTTTTGCGCCGACCCCTCTGTAGCATCCGAAATAAAACTGTGGTGCTGCACCGCCTATGCCGACGAGGCAGTGAAATTCGGTTTTTCCGATGTAATTGTGTCCAAAGTAGTGAATATGGACGAAGGCGCCGACGCCGAGTCGACAGCCGTACAGATGCAGTGCACCGATACCAAACTGATAGATGAATGGTTCAACACGGCAGGCACATGGCTCATTGATGAGTGCCGCAAGAAGTACGGCAACAAAGTGCTGCCTTTCACCACATATATGATACGCCTGCGCTGATGCCCATGCAACGGACCCGGAGTACCGGCAGTACCGCCCCCATGCGCGAGTACGACCGTATAATCATAGGCATCGACCCCGGCACCAACATAATGGGCTACGGCATACTCGGCATCAAGGGCAAGCAGCCACTGATGATAGCCATGGGGCTGATAGAACTGAGCAAATTCGACAACCATTATATGCGCCTGCGCCGCATATACGAGCGGGTGCTGGGCCTGGTAGAACAGTACCTGCCCGACGAAATGTCCATCGAGGCTCCATTCTTCGGCAAGAATGTGCAGTCGATGCTAAAGCTTGGACGCGCTCAGGGTGTGGCCATGGCCGCCGCTCTCAGCCGCGATGTTCCCATAACTGAATACGAACCACGAAAAATCAAGCAGGTTATAACCGGAAACGGAGCTGCCTCGAAAGAACAAGTGTGCGAGATGCTGCGGCGGATGCTCGATATCCCACGCGAGAATCTGCTGCCCAAACTCGATGCCACCGACGCTCTGGCGGCAGCTCTATGCCACTACTACGAATCGCAAAAACCTGTAAAAACCACTTCATGCAAATCCTGGAAAGATTTCATAGCCAAAAATCCCGGAAAGGTCACAGGCTTGTAGCTATGTTATTTATGCTGATGCTCGCCGCTGCTCCACATGCTGCCGCCGGCAGTGACGATGTGGCCGAGATGAGCATCGACGAAGCAATCGACATGGCCTACGACGAATACATCCGCGATGTATCGCCGGAGGCTATGAGGCCATACGCTGCCATGAGTATCTGTGGCGAAAGCGAGATTGATGCCGCGCTTATGGCCAGTTTCGTACTGAGGCATAATCCGGAATTCGACCCGCAGATAGCACACGAATTTATCCGTGCCGGGAGCCGCTACGGCATACGTGGCGACATAGCCTTCTGCCAGGCTATTGTGGAAACCGGATGGTTCAAATACACCGGAGGCACTGCCGTGACAGCCGACAGCCACAACTACTGTGGTCTGGGGGTGACGCACAAAGGACGCAAAGGAGCAAAATTCGCCACTGTGGCCGACGGTGTGACCGCACATATACAGCATCTCTATGCCTATTGTACCACCGATGCCTTGCCCCCTGGTGAACGCAAACTCGATCCGCGCTTTGATATGGTAAGCCGTGGATGCGCCAAACGCTGGCATGAACTGAATGGCCGCTGGGCCATGAACAGCCGTTACAGCACAGCAATATTATCGGTGTATGCATCGTTGAATGAATTTGCCGGAAAATCAAAATGTCAAAAGTAAAATTAAAAAAAGAACTCCGGGATATGTCGAGAGAACAACTCCTCGACATCATACTGAACGTGTACGACGCCCGCAAGGAAGCACGCGAATACTTTGAGTTTTTTCTGAATCCGGACAGCGACGCTCTGCTGGAAAAATACTGCGCCATGATTCAGAAAGAAGTCATGCGGGCTAAGCGTGGCAACCGGGCCAAATTCCGCATATCGGTAATTAAAGGCCTAATCAAGAACTTTCAGGGCTTCGACCCGGGTCCGGAATATGTGCTGCGGCTGATAAGTTTCGCATTCCTGCAGGTTATGCACTACAGCCGTATTCTGTACTACAGCAATACTCAGGACAATGCAGCGGCGACGCTGGCATATGCCATGCTGGATTATGCCGACAAGCACCTGATGTTTGACCGCGCTGTAACAGATATTGACCTTGTACTGTCCGACGAACGCTACTCCTCGACCTATCTGAACCGGATAGTGCGCAAAGCGCTCGACGAACGCCAATAGTTTTGCCGCAAACAGATTTTTTGCTAACTTTGCACCGTGAAATTCAAGCCTTGTAATATTATGGCAGTCGCTGCAACTGCGCTATCTATGTGGGCGTGCAGTTCAGTGAAACATGTACCCGACGGCAAATATCTGCTCGACAAGGTAGACATCAGCGCAGATTCACCTGATAGAATCTCTACCGAAGACCTGCAGTACTTTCTGCGTCAGACTCCAAACCATAAGGTACTTGGATTTGCAAGGCTGCAGCTGGCAACCTACAGCCTATCGGGCAGCGACTCCACCCGCTGGTATAACCGATGGCTGCGCCGGATTGGTCAGGCTCCTGTGATATACGATTCGCTGCTCACTGCAACTTCGGCCCGCCAGCTGCGAACTGCCATGATAAACCGAGGCTATATGGACGCTACTGTCGAAGTCGATACCACTCTGCGCGGCAACAAACGAATTGGCGTGGAGTATGTGATACATACGGGGCACCCTCACTACATAGCCTCGGTACAATACGATATAGCCGACACAGCCATACGGCGCCTGATTTTTGCCGACTCAACCCGCTTCGGTATTGAACCGGGCAGCATTTTCGACAGAAAAAGACTCGACGACCTCAGAGCCTCGATAACCGAAAACCTGCGTAACAACGGATATTACGACTTCAACAAAGACAATATCACATTCATTGCCGACACTGCTGCCGACTCGAAAGCCCTCGACCTCACCATGGTACTGCACAGCCACAAACATAATGGAGTGCAGACTGCCGATTCAGCGGGAAACCACCGCCGATATGATATCAGGCGCGTGGTATTCGTAACAAACTACGACCCCAAACTGGGCGGTGAATATGCCCGTACACATGCCATTGACTCCGTAAACTATAAAGACATAACGGTACTTTATGGCCATGACCGCTATCTCAAGCCACAGGCTCTGGAGGAAAAGTGCTATATACACCCCGGTCAGCCCTACGACGCAGCCGATGTCGACCGTACATACGCGGCTCTCGGACAGCTCGGTATAGCAAAGTTCATCAATATAGAGATGCAGCCGGTGGGAACAATCGACGGTCACACGTGGATGGATGCCTATATCCTTATGTCGCGCAACCGCAAGCAGGGAATATCGGTTGAAGTCGACGGTACCAATTCGGAAGGCGATCTCGGTTTCGGAGTCGGCGTGACATACCAGCACCGCGATCTTGCGCGAGGCAGCGAACTGCTTACCGCCAAGGTGCGTACAAGCTACGAAGCCCTGTCGGGCAATTTTGACGGGCTGGTCAATAACCGCTACACCGAATATGCCGGCGAAGTAGGCATAAGCTTTCCAAAGTTCATGGCCCCGTTGCTGCGCCGCTCATTTACCCGACGCATAAGGGCGAATACCGAATTCGCGGTGTCGTTCAACTATCAGGAACGCCCTGAGTACACCCGCATTATTGCCGGTGCCGCATGGAAATACCACTGGACTCAGAACCGCCCCTCATTTAACAGCCGCCAGAACTTCGATTTCATCGACATTAATTATGTAAAGCTGCCGCGCTCCACCATCAACTTTCTCGACTCGGTGGCTCCGACTAACCCCTTGCTGCGCTATAGCTATGAGGACCATTTTATCATGCGCATGGGCTATACCTACTATCGAAGCAACCGGCGCACTCCCACCGCAACACTCAACGCTTTCGCAATACAGCCGTCGGTAACCACTCTGCGCGCTTCGGTCGAAGTAGCCGGAAACCTGCTCTACGCTCTTTCGAACGTTGTAGGCCAGCATCGTCACGACGGCGTGTACAAAATTTTCGGCATACAGTATGCGCAGTACGTAAAAGGCGAAGCCGACTATACCTACACCCGCAATTTCAATAGCCGCAACGCTCTGGCCTTCCATGTCGGAGCCGGTATCGCATACCCCTATGGCAACTCAAGTATGGTTCCCTTCGAAAAACGCTTTTATGCCGGTGGTGCCAACGGAGTGCGCGGCTGGGGAGTGCGTACTCTCGGTCCCGGAGCATACGATTCCAAAAACTCGGTAACCGACTTCATAAACCAGTGCGGTGACATCCGCCTTGACCTCAGCCTGGAGTACCGCGCCAAGCTTTTCTGGGTTTTCGAGGGCGCGCTATTTATCGATGCCGGAAATATATGGACAATCAAAAACTATGTGAACCAGCCCGGGGGCGAGTTCCGCTTCAATAAGTTCTACAAGCAGATAGCGGCAGCATACGGCCTTGGCATTCGTATGGACTTCACATACTTTCTGCTGCGTTTCGACCTTGGTATGAAGGCCCATAACCCTGCGATGAATCAGGAGCCGTGGCCATTGATTCATCCCAAATGGGGACGCGACGCCAACTTCCACTTCTCGGTGGGCTATCCTTTTTGAGTTATTATATGTTGAACGTATAAATGATTTATTTATGTCGAAAAGCCTTGTAATATTTGATCTCGACGGCACCCTGCTCAATACTATCGACGACCTTGGAAATTCCGCCAATGAGGCCATGCGCCAGTTGGGCTATCCTACCCATCCGCTGAGTTCATATCCTATGATGGTAGGCAACGGCATTACCAGGCTAATCGAACGGGCGCTTCCCGAAGAGGCTCGCGACGAAAAAACCGTAACCGATGCACGCCACCGTTTCATGGCCTTTTACGACCAGCACTGCTGCGATCTGACTGTGCCCTATCCCGGCATAGAATTGCTGCTGGAAGAACTTACCCGTCGCGATATTAATCTGGCCGTGACGTCAAACAAGTATCAGCGGGCGGTATCACAGCTCATAAATCATTTCTTTAGCAAATACAATTTCAAGGTGGTTCTGGGGCAGCACGACGGAGTGCCCACGAAGCCCGACCCGTCGATTGTGTTCGAGGCTCTGGCCATGTGTCCGACTCCGAAATCCGATGTTCTGTATGTTGGCGACTCGGGCGTGGATATGGAAACTGCCCGGCGTGCCTGTGTCGAATCGGTGGGTGTCACCTGGGGCTTCCGCCCTGTGCGCGAGCTGAAGGCCGCCTATGCCGACCATATTATTGAGGAACCATGCGATTTGCTGGGATTGCTCTAAAAAATAAAGGCGAGTCGCATGATTCGCCTTTATTTTTTAGCCGTATTTACAATTACCATTTCTGGTAGTGTATTTTCTCCGGATCCCACTTGTCTTTGGGTTGGTTTTCGCCTGCCGGATATCCGATGGTAATCACATTCAGCGGAATTATATTCTCCGGGAGCTGAAGCACGCGTCTTACGCCGGAAATACGTTCATCATCCGGATAAACGCCGCACCACACTGCTCCAAGACCATAAGCGTGGGCTGCAAGCAGTATATTTTCAGTAGATGCGCTACAGTCCTGAATCCAGTATTCCTGTGAACGACCTTCAAGGGTACGGTTCAGGTCGCCGCACACTACTATTGCCGCCGAGGCTCCGGCCAGGTGTGCATGCGGATGTACTGCGTCGAGGCTGTCGAGAATCTGTCGTTCGGTAATTGCTACATAAGCCCAGGGCTGTTTGTTCACAGCTGTCGGAGCCGCCATGCCGGCTCTGAGCAGCAGGTCGAGGGTATCCTTGGCGACTGCCTTTTCGCTGAACCGGCGCACACTTGTACGAGTCATGATATTTTCTATCACAGCCTCTGTGGCGTTGCATTTGTTATTTTCAGCAGCTTGATCGGTGCCTGTACACGAAGTGATGCCAACCATAACGGCCACAGCCGCCAAGTTTGTCATTATTACGTTTTTCTTCATAATTTGCTTGCTATAGTTTAATTTATTATGCAAAGATAGCGAAAAAAGGCTTAAAAATGCAGCACGGCCACGGTAAAAACCGCAGCCGTGCCATTATAACGGGTAAATTGTATTAGCCTAAGCAGAGAATCAGGGCCTGTGCAGCTACCACGCGCAGAAACATTGTGAGCGGGTACACAGTCGAATAGGCCACAGCCGGAGCATCGTTACCGGTGCTGTTGTTGGCATAGGCCAGTGCGGGGGGATCGGTACAACCGCCCGAGAACAGACCCATTATCGTAAGGTAATTGATTTTGTATTTTCCGCGGGCAATAAGACCTACTACAATCAGAGGCACCACCGTGATGATGAAACCCCAGATTACCCACCACATGCCGGTAGGATTGAACACGGCTTCGGCAAAACCCTTGCCGGCCGCTATACCTACCGATGCAAGGAAGAGGCAGATGCCGAGTTCGCGCAGAAGCAGCGATGCCGACGATGATGTATAAGTGATAAGCTTGGCCTTGTAACCGAAGCGGCTGAGCAGGATGGCCACTACCAGCGGGCCGCCGGCCAGACCCAGCTTCATGCCGAAGCCTACGTTGATAGAACCAAGCACTATACCAAGTATGATGCCCACGAAAATAGTTATGAGGTTAGGCTGGTTGAGGCGCTTCATGGAGTTGCCAAGGCGCTGAGCCAGACGCTCGATGTCGTCGAGGTTACCTACCACGGTGATACGGTCGCCCATTTGCAGGCGAAGGTTGGACGAGGCCAGCAGGTCTACACCGGCACGGTTCACACGGGTAGCGTTGAGTTTGTAACCGTTGTGCAGGCGCAGCGAACCAAGGGCCACGCCGTTGTACTCGCTCTTGGTAACTACTATACGACGCGAATAAACCGGTGTGGGGTTCGACTCCCAGTCCATATCCGATTCCGGACCGATTACAGCCTTGAAACGCGAGGCGTCCTGGGCCGAGCATACAATCAGCAGTCTGTCGCCGGTAAATATCTGCGAGCTTGAGTACGGAATTTCCACTTTGCCGTCTTTGTTCATAATGCGCGAAACCACAAAATTGCACTGTATTACATCATGCAACTGCAGCAGAGTGTGGCCGCTTACAAGCTTGTTAGCAACTTCAACGGTGAGTATGTAGGGCTTGAGCTGGGCACTTTCCTGGTCTTGCTCGATTTCCCGGATTTCGTCCTGCACCTTAATGCCGAATATACCCTTTATTACGAACATCGCAAGAATAATGCCCACCACGCCGAGCGGATATGCGGCTGCATAGCCCGAGGCCATTATATTGGCCTGTTCGGCTCCGGCAGTCATGGTGGTGATGGTCTGCTGTGCGGCAGCCAGACCGGGCGTGTTGGTCACAGCGCCGCTCATCACACCAACCAGAGCACTGATATCGTTTATATTGCCGAAGTAGTAAATGCCAAGCACTATCAGCACATTGAGTGCGATACCGGTCACGGCAAGCATGTTGAGCCTTATACCTCCCTCCTTGAATGAGGAGAAAAAGCCCGGACCTACCTGAAGGCCAATAGAGAAAATAAACAGTATGAGGCCGAATTCGCGCACGAATTTAAGAATTTCGCTGTTCACCACATAACCAAGGTGACCCATCAGAATTCCTACAAAAAGCACGAATGTCACTCCCAGCGACACACCGAATATTTTCAGTTTACCGATAAAAATACCGGCTGCAATCACAAAGGAGTACAATACCAGAGTGCTGGCTATACCCTCCTGACCTGGACTGAAAATCTGTAACAAATCCATAAAAACAAGAAAATATCTGAATATCAGTTAATTAATTAATTTCTCGAAAATTTTGTACAAAGTTAGCTAAAATTTCGCATATATTAGCTATATATGCTATAAATTCCACTCCACAATATTTCGGAATGTCATACGTTACATATTATAATATATATTCATGCCAATGTATCAACGACTTTTCAAGGCAGCCGTCATGCTGCTTGCCTGCAGCATTTTAGCAGTATCATGCGGCGGTCCGAAAATAGCGACTGCCGACGAGCAGATGGCTCGCGGCGAGTTTTTCGACGCGGCTAATACTTATCGCAAGCTTTATAACAAATATAAAAAGGCCGACGAACGGAAGCTTCGTGGCCAAATTGCACTGAAGATGGCCCGGTGCTACTCGCGAATCAACATGACGGCAAAGGCATCGGCGGCATATCAGAATGCAATCAGATACGGAGCCGCAGATTCGTCAACCACTCTGCAGCTGGCCCGCAGTCTGCATGCCGAGGGCAAATATGCCGCGGCAGCAAAGGCCTACAACGACTATCTGGCACAAGCCCCGAACTGCGATATCGCTAAAACCGGACTTATCGGTGCGCGCATGGCGGCCGACAAGGAGCATGGCAAGACACGCTATGTGGTAAAGAACGCCAAACTGTTCAATTCGCGCCGCGCCGACTTCGCACCGATGTTCTTCGACGCCTCGCACGACCAGCTTTACTTCACTACCACCAACGAGAAGGTAAACGGCACAAAACGCTCCGAAATCACAGGTATGAAAAAGAGCGATATATGGCACGCAACCAAAAATGAGCGCGGCGAATGGAACCGGCCCGAAGCGGTTGAGGGAGAGCTCAACAGTGAACTCGACGAGGGCATAGTGAGCTTTTCGCCCGACGGCTCGACCATGTATCTGACCAAGGCCCGCAGGGAACTCAATGCCAATACCGGCGTGGAAATATACACCTCGCAGCGCAGCGATGCCAAATGGAGCGCACCCGTAAAGTTCGAAATCACGGCCGACACACTCTCAAGCTATGGGCATCCGGCGGTTTCGCCTGACGGCAACTGGCTGTACTTTACCAGCGACATGCCCGGCGGAAGCGGTGGACGCGACATCTGGCGAATCAATCTCAAGGAGCGTGTAGGCTCGCTGGAGAATCTCGGCGAGTGGATAAACACTCCCGGCGATGAGATGTTCCCTTATGTGCGCACCGACTCGGTACTGTATTTTGCCTCCGACGGCCATCCGGGTTATGGCGGGCTTGATATTTTCCGTGCCGAACTTACTAAATCGGGTGGCTGGAGTGTCACCAACATGGGACGTCCCATAAACTCGGCAGGCGATGATTTCGGCATTACCTTCGGCGAAGGCGAGAGTGGCTTTTTCAGCAGCAATCGTGGCGACGGCAAGGGTTATGACCATATATATTCATTTGAACTGCCGGATTTGAAAATAATAATCAGCGGCTGGGTTGTAGACAAGGACGACGAACCTGTACCGAATGCCATAATACGCATTGTGGGCAACGACGGCAGCAACCAGAAGCAAGTAGCAAAAACCGATGGCTCGTTCTCGTTCCCGCTTCAGCGCGGAGTGAGCTATGTGATGCTGGCCGGAGCAAAAGGCTACCTTAACCAGAAGCAGGAGTTCACTGCCGACGACGCCGAGGAAGACGCCGAGTACGGCGTGGACTTTGTGCTGGCGTCAATCAACAAGCCTCAGGTTGTTGACAATATATTTTACGACTTCGACAAGGCCACTCTGCGTCCGGAGTCGAAGCAGGCCCTCGACGAACTGGCCCAGGTGCTGCGCGACAATCCAAACGTTACCATAGAGATGGCTTCGCACACCGACCGTAAAGGCAGCGATGAATACAATCTAAACCTGTCGAGCCGACGTGCGCAGTCGGTTATCGAATATCTGATTTCGGTAGGTATAGCGCCAGACCGACTGCAGTCGCAGGGGTATGGCGAATCGCGCCCCAAGATGGTTACAAAACGTATCAACAAAGAATATCCGCAGTTCGACGAAGGAGTTACCTTATCGGAAGACTTTATTCTGACTCTTTCGCCTGAAGATCAGGAGGCCGCCGACCAGATAAACCGGCGCACCGAATTCCAGGTGCTTTCGATTGACTACCAGATGTACTGAAAATGAAATTCAGAACCGAAACCGAACTACCACGCAGCACACACCGCATTGCCCACGGCGATGGCGGTGTGATGCTGTTAGGCTCATGCTTCAGCGACAACATAGGCCGGCGGCTTTGCGACGACGGCTTCGACATATGCCACAACCCTATGGGTCCGCTGTACAACCCCGCATCGTTGCACGCTTTCATCAGCCGACTGCTTTCGATAACCGAATCCGATGGCTCTGTACCTGAGTCGGCCGAAGCCTATAATGCCTCTGACCTGACCCGCGCCGGCGATGGCCAATGGCATGCTCTCGACTTTCCACTGCGCTACAGCGGCGATGACTCCGATATACTTTTGTACAGGATAAACACCGAATGTTGTGCGGCAGCCCGGAACTTGGCCCGTGCCCGAACCATAATCATTACCTTCGGCACTGCCTGGTGCTTCGAGATAATATCGAATGGCAAGGTTGCCGGCAACTGCCATAAACTTCCGGCATCGGAGTTCGTGCGCCTGCGCATGACCCCTGCCGATATAACGGCAATGTGGCAGCCGCTGGTGCATCGACTGCGCGATATGGGCAAGCATGTTATGGCTACGGTCAGCCCCATCAGGCACCTGGCCGATGGGCTCCACGGCAATCAGCTCAGCAAAGCAACACTGTTGCTTGCCGTCGATGCTCTGGAAGGGGTTGAATACTTTCCTGCCTACGAGGCTGTAGTCGACGATTTGCGCGACTACCGTTTCTATGCCGATGACCTCAAGCACCCCTCGGCTATGGCCGTGGAGTACATATATAATATATTTTCACAAACATATTTTTCAAAAGAAACCCTTGAGGAGGCCCGTCGCAGACATGCTGCACACCTTCGCGAGGCGCACCGACCATTGCTATGATTTACAATGACGCAAAGTCCGCTTTTGCGGATTTGAAAAATCTGACCTTTATGATCAGCGACAGCCGCGCCCTTACCGACCCTGTCAACACTGTATTCGCCGCCGTCCGCACTGCCACCGGCGACGGCCACCGATATATATCCGATATGTACCTGCGTGGAGTCAGGGCATTCATAGTAGAGCATATACCCGACGAACTGGCCGAAGGCGCCTCCGGGCCCGATATTATCTGGCTGGTTGTGCCCGACGTTACGAAGGCGATGCTTAGCCTCGGCGCCATGATGCGCGACAGCCGTTGCCACGGCATCAACATTGCCATTACCGGAAGCCGCGGCAAAACGGTGGTAAAAGAACTGATTTATCAGGCATTGATGAAACTTGAGGACCCGGTACGAAGCCCCAGAAGCTGGAACAGCCATGTAGGCGTGGCCCTGAGCTTGTGGGAATTCAACTCGCAGCACGACCACAACATTGTGGAGGCGGGCATCGACGGCCCCGGACAGATACAGCCTTCGATGGAAGCTATCAAACCGCAGATGGGAATACTCACAAGCATCACCGACATGCACGATTCCGGATTTGAGTCGCGCGAAGAAAAGATTCGCCAGAAACTCAAGCTCTTTGCCGGCTGCCGTACCCTGCTGTATGATGCCTGCTGCCATCCGCAAATCAACGAATTGGTGAAAAGCGCCTGTCCGCAGGCTATGCTTATACCGGTAAGCTGCTCGCCATATACCCCTGAACGCATCAACAAGGCGCTGGCCAAGGCGGCCCTTCAGGCGCTTGGATATGAACGTCAGGCCGACGAACTGCTGCGCGATGTCGCAGAGGTAAACTCACGTATCGACGTGCACGAAGGCCTCAACGACTGCCTGATGCTGTTCGATGCCTTTACGTCCGACCTGCGTTCGCTGCGCGACGCCCTCGACTACATGCGTCGGCGCACTACCTCCGGCCGTACACTCACCGTAATTCTCGGCGACCTGCAGCATTGGTACGGCCAGGACCTCGACTCGCTCTATCGCCGGGCCAACGACCTGCTGCACGACTATGGTGTTACGCGCATGATTGCGGTCGGCCCGGAGATTTATCGACGCCGCGAAATGTTCGACCCGCTGATTGCCAAAGAATTTCTTTATGACCCGAGCGAATTTCTCAGCAAATACGACATCGACCGCTTTAATTCCGAACTCATTCTTATAAAAGGTGCGCCCGACAGCGGATTCTCATGTATAAAGGATGCCCTTGAATCGCCGCGACACGACACCATCATGGAAATAAACCTCGATGCCGCCGCCCATAACTTCAACTATTACCGCAGCCTGCTCACACCCGGCACCGGACTGATAGCCATGGTAAAAGCTTCGGCATACGGCGTTGGCTCGCTCGAACTGGCCAAGACTCTGCAAAGCTGCCGGGCCGCATATCTGGCGGTGGCAGTGGTCGACGAAGGCGTGGAGTTGCGCCGGGCTGGCATAACAATGCCTATTCTGGTGCTTAATCCCATAACCAACAACTACAGTGCACTGTTCGACCGGCGGCTTGAACCCACGGTATTCTCGCTCAAAGAGTACTTCACTCTTAAAAACGAGGCACGGCGCCGCGGCATAAGCAACTATCCCATACATATCAAACTCGACACCGGCATGCACCGTCTGGGCTTCATCCAGTCGGAACTGCCTGAACTATGCCGATACCTCAGCGACCCGTCGGTGCTACGGGTCGAATCGGTATTCTCGCATCTGGCCACCGCCGACTGCCTTGACATGGACGACTATACCGAGATGCAGCTCAACAACTACGCCTCGATGACCGACCTGATGCTGTCGCTGATGCCCTACCGGTTCAAACGCCACATACTTAACACTGCCGGCATAAGCCGTTATCCGCAGTTCCACTACGACATGGTCCGTCTGGGCATAGGTCTGTACGGTGTCGACCCTCTGGGCGAGAATCCGGCGCTCGAAACAGTGGCACGCCTCAGTACTACGGTTATAGCAAAACGTTCCTGGCCTGCCGGCACCACTATAGGCTATGGCAGGCGCGGACTGTTGAAACGCGACTCGGTAATCGCCACCATACCCATAGGCTACGCCGACGGCATCGACCGTCATTTCGGCTGTGGTGCGGCATCCTTTGCCGTACGCGGCACTATGTGTCCGACCGTTGGCAATATATGTATGGACCTCTGCATGATAGACATTACCGATGCCACGGGCGTACAGGTAGGCGACGAAGTGGAAATATTCGGCCCGGCTGCTCCGATACACCGTCTGAGCGATGTGCAGGATACAATTCCGTATGAAATTTTAACTTCCGTCAGTCCGCGCGTACGCCGGATATACTTCCGGGAATAAGATTTTTTTTGTTAACTTTGCAGTTCACTAAAAGAACCAACCATGCCGGAACAACAAAAATATACTCCTCGGGCTCCTAAAATGGCGACCGCTTCGAATATAGGCGATATCGACGGGCGAAAAGCTCCGCGCGACACCGTGTTCGAGGCCGCCGTGCTCGGTGCCCTGATGCTTGAGAAAGATGCCTATACTACAGTATGCGACATTCTCAAGCCTGAATGTTTTTATGAACCCAACTATCAGAAAATCTACGAGGCCATTCAGGCTTTGGGCGTAAGCCAGCGCCCCATCGATGTACTGTCGGTTACACAACAGTTGCGACTCAACGGTACACTCGACGAAGTCGGGGGCCCGGTGGCTGTGGTAAACCTCTCCACCACGGTAAACTCGGCGGCTAACGTGGAATACCACGCCCGGATTGTAGCTCAGAAGTATCTCGCGCGCGAGCTTATCGCCTTTACCTCGAATATTCAGAGCAAGGCTTTCGACGAGAGCAACGACGTCGACGATTTGCTTCAGGAGGCTGAAGGACGTTTGTTCGAGATTTCGCAGCGCAATGTCAAGCGCGATGTGGTACAGATCGACCCTGTGGTGGATCAGGCGCTTAAACAGATTGAGGCCGCGGCCAACCGTTCGTCGGGTCTGAGCGGACTCGAAACCGGCTTCCACGAACTCGACAAACTGACTTCCGGCTGGCAGAATTCCGACCTTATCATCGTGGCGGCCCGTCCGGCAATGGGCAAGACTGCCTTTGTGCTGTCCATGGCCAAGAACATGGCTGTGAACTATAATATCCCCGTGGCCATATTCTCGCTCGAAATGAGTAATATTCAGCTTGTGAACCGTCTGATTTCGAACGTGTGCGAGATTGAAGGCGGAAAAATCAAGAGCGGAAATCTCGACTCGCTCGAATGGGAGAAACTGTCGTCACGTTCAAAGCAGCTCAACGGCGTGCCACTGTACATTGACGATACCGCATCACTGTCGGTGTTCGAACTTCGAACAAAAGCCCGGCGTCTGGTGCGCGAACACAACGTCAAAATCATAATCATCGACTACCTTCAGCTGATGAACGCATCAGGCATGAAGTTCGGCAGCCGCGAGCAGGAGGTTAGTATGATATCCCGCTCGGTCAAGCAGCTGGCCAAGGAGCTGAATATCCCTATCATAGCGCTGTCGCAGCTTAGCCGTGCCATTGAATCGCGAGGCGACAACAAGCGTCCGCAGCTGAGCGACCTTCGTGAATCGGGTGCTATCGAACAGGATGCCGACATAGTATGCTTCATACACCGTCCGGAGTATTATATACACGCCGATACTGATGCGAGCGGCAAGGATATCCGCGGCCTGGCCGAATTTATTGTGGCCAAACATCGTAGCGGTAAGGTCGATGATGTGCAGATGCGTTTCCGCGCCCCTTTTGCGAGGTTCGAGAACTGGTCGTCGGACGTAAACATCGGTATGGCCATACAAGGTTCGCGGCTGAACCAGCCCGACGGGGGCAACGCTCCTATGCCGCAAAGCGACCCGCTGTCAGGGGGCACTGTAGATATCTCCCCAGCATCACCCGACGAAAACCTTCCTTTCTGATATGGTTGTATTTCCGCAATGTAAAATAAATCTCGGCCTATATATAGAGCGCCGACGCCCGGACGGCTATCACGACATAGCCACAGTAATGCTGCCTGTAGGCTGGACCGATGTACTCGAAGTACTTCCCGGCGAAACCGACGATGTGCGTCTTTTCAACTATGGGCGTACAGTTGATTGTCCGCCTGAAAAAAATCTTGTGGTAAAGGCCTACCGCGCTCTTGCCGCTGATTTAGGTGAATTGCCGCCTATAGACATACATCTCGAAAAGATTGTGCCTGACGGAGCCGGACTTGGCGGAGGCTCGGCAGATGCCGCCGCCACCCTGGTGGCAATCGACAAACTTTTCGGGCTGGAACTGGGCAAGGAGCGTCTTGCTGCAGTAGCCGCACGTATAGGCGCCGACTGTCCGCTGTTTGTGTATAACCGCCCTATGCTTGCCACAGGCACAGGCACTACCCTTACGCAGATTGATGTGGATTTGAGCGGCTATACCCTGCTGATAGCCAAGGCCCGCGAATGTGCCGTTTCGACAGCTCAGGCGTATGCCGGAGTCCGTCCGTCGGGCCCGGCACCCGATTTGAACGCACTTCTCGGTAGCGACATCAGCAACTGGCGCAATACTCTTGTAAACGAATTCGAACCCGGAGTTTTTGCGGCGGTTCCCCGTATTGCTGAGATTAAAGCGGCCATGTACGATGCCGGGGCGGTGTATTCGGCTATGAGCGGAAGCGGTGCGGCTGTTTTCGGCATTTTCGATAGCCGGGAAAAGGCCGACGCACTAAGCCTGCCGGACTGTGACATATATATACAATAGGATTTTATATACAAACGAGGCGCCCGGCTACAATTATAGCATCCGGGCGCCTCGTTTGTATATTTTCACTCAAAAATATGTTTGAGTTTCGAGAATATCCGCTGTTTTTCAGCCTCGGTAGGAGTGATGTTTGGCGAGCCTTTGAGGCTTTCGATAGCCTGGCGCTCGCTGTCGTTGAGATTCTCGGGAATGTACACCATAACGTTGATAAGTTCGTCGCCGGTGCCTGAACCTTCCTGCGATGGCAGACCTTTGCCTCTGAGTCGAAGCACCTTGCCGGGTTGAGTGCCGGCGGCGATTTTCAGCCTTGCGCGACCGCCGATGGTGGGCACTTCGACACTGCCGCCGAGCATGGCTGTAGGCAGATCGAGCATCAGATTGTATATTACATCGTTGCCGTCGCGAATCAGTTCGGGATGTTTTACTTCCTCAATTACTACCAGCAGGTCGCCGTTCACGCCTCCACGTCGCGGAGCGTTGCCCTTGCCGCGTACTGTCAGGGTCATGCCGTCGGATACGCCTGCGGGAATATGGAACGAAATCTGCTGGTCTTTACGCTGTATGCCCTCGCCGTTGCAATAGGAACAACGCTCGGTGATGA
>CAJUHX010000024.1 GCA_910586455.1 uncultured Muribaculaceae bacterium
CTATGATACTGTTGGCGGTATCTTTGTATTTCTCCAGAAACTCTTCGGCGCCGGAAAAGGCAATCTGGTTTATGTATTTGTCGACATCTTCGGCAGTCATGCCAATACCGCGGTCGCTCACGGTGAGTGTGCCCGCTTCCTTGTCGACGGTTACGCTGACGCGGAGTTCGCCCAGTTCGCCTTTGAACTCGCCGAACGACTGCAGGGTTTTCAGCTTCTGTGTGGCGTCGACGGCGTTGCTGACGAGCTCGCGCAGAAATATTTCGTGATCACTGTAGAGAAACTTTTTTATTACGGGGAAAATATTCTCGGTAGTAACCCCGATTGTGCCTTTACTCATAATATGAAAATATGTTTGTTGTTCTGATTATTCTACGTAATAACAACAATGCAAAAAAAATGCCACACTCGCGTGCGGCATTTAAAAATATTTAAAATACTATGTTATTCGCGGGGTATGCCGTCTTTTTCGGCACGCTTGCTCAGTCGTTTGATTCGCTCCTGGGTGTCGGGGTGCGAGGAAAACATTTTCTGAACGTAGCTCGACTGGCCGCTTTCGCCGGCACTGAGTTTTTCGAACGAACTTACCATACCCCAGGGGTTTCTGCCATGCGATTTCAGGAATTCATAGCCATAGTCATCGGCTTCCTTTTCCTGTTTCTGCGAGAACTTGGCGCCTACCAGCGACTGGCCAAGAGAGCCCAATTGCGATTCGGTAAGCTGGGCTGCAACTCCGCCTGTCGAGGCGATGGCGTCTTTGAGGGCGCCGGTGAGCAGTTCGGTCTTGAAGGCCTTCTTGGAGTGGTGTTTTGCCACGTGGCCGATTTCATGGCCGATTATACCCAGAAGTTCGTCGTCGGACATAATGTCCATAAGCGACGAGAAAACTCGCACGCTGCCGTCGGGGCAAGCAAAAGCGTTTACGTCGATTACGTCATAGACTTTGAAATTCAAAGGAATACCTTCAACTTCATCGAGTCCGGCGGTAAGACGGCGCAGGCGCTGGGTGTACGGGTCGTCTTCGCCCGGTACAGGATTGTTCTTGTCCATCCAGTCGATTGACTCCTTGACGTATGCGGCCATCTGGGCATCGGTCAGGGTAAAAGCCTGTACACCTTTTGCTGCCGCGTTGATTGCCTTGCCGAGTTTAATCTGAGCCTGGGCCTGGGGGCAGGCAAAGGCTCCTGAGGCAAGCAGAAGAATTGAAAATAAAATTTTTTTCATAGCCTTTGATTGATTTGTGAGGCACAAAATTACTAATTTTGTACCACAAAAAAGTAATTTTTATGGCTAAAAAAAGAGGTAAAAGTATAATACGCTGGTTTACAGCGGGCTTTTTTATTCTGATGTTTATACTTGCTACAGGACTGCTTATGGTGGCTGCGGAGCATACGTTTATGAACTATTATATATGGTTCGCGGTGATGGCGCTGCTGGGGGTAGTGAGTGTCATGCCCTGCATGCGTCTGTGGCGCTGGGTCACAGATGGCGCGGCCCGCTGGTTGTGTGGTGTGCTTCATGTGGTGTTTTTCACTGTGTTTTTATCCGGGTTGCTGATAGGGCTGAATTTTATGCTTACCGACTTCAGCGCTTTGCCCGAAGTTAAGGCAGAGGTGGTGGACAAATACAGCGAAACCCATTATCGCAGCCGGCGGGTAGGGCGAAACCGATACACACGTGGCGAACCCTATAAGGTATATAAAGTGCAGTTTCGCCTCGACAATGGCAGTCTGCGCACTTTTCAGTTGCCTCTTAGCCGCTACAATAAACTGCGGCTTGGTTCTGCCGCCACATTGCATCAGGGGCCGGGAGCTCTGGGTGTGCCCGTAATCGCCTATTGAATTTTGCAATACAGATACCTCGCACTGAGTACACGGAGGACTCAGTGCGAGGTGTTGTAATGGGTAGGGATGTCGATGCTTAGTTGGCTTCCTCTACAGCCAGAAAATGCGCATTTGTGCAATTGCTTTCCTTATCGTAGCTTACCTCTATGGTATTGCCCGGCATAACCGATGCGGTGATGATAAGTTCGGCCAGTTCGTCCTCAAGATACTTTTGTATGGCTCGCTTGAGCGGGCGTGCGCCGAACTGGATGTCGTAGCCCTTTTCGGCTATGAAGTTCTTGGCCTCGTCGGTCAGACGGAGTTCGAAGCCGAGGTCTTTCAGGCGTTTGGTAAAGCCTGCCAGCTCGATGTCGATAATCTTGAAAATCGACTCGCGGTTGAGCTGGTCGAACATCACAATATCGTCGATACGGTTGAGGAATTCGGGCGAAAAAGCCTTGTGCAGGGCCTTCTGCAGAACGCCATGGGTGAAGTCCTTGTCGATTTCGCGAGTGGTGAATCCGACACCACTGCCGAAGTCCTTCAGTTGGCGGGTGCCGATGTTGGATGTCATTATGATAATTGTGTTCTTGAAGTCGATACGGCGTCCGAGGCTGTCGGTCAGGCGTCCTTCGTCCATTACCTGCAGCAGCAGGTTGAACACGTCGGGGTGAGCTTTTTCGATTTCGTCGAGCAGCACCACCGAGTAGGGATGACGGCGCACCTTCTCGGTAAGCTGGCCGCCCTCTTCATAGCCCACATATCCCGGAGGCGCACCTACCAGGCGCGACACTGTGAACTTCTCCATATACTCGCTCATATCGATACGGATAAGTGTATCCGACGAATCGAACAGATACTCGGCAAGCTTCTTGGCCAGGTGAGTCTTGCCTACGCCGGTCGGACCAAGAAACATAAATGTGCCTATGGGTTTGTTGGGGTCTTTCAGACCTATGCGATTGCGGTGTATGGCTTTGACAATACGCTTGATAGCCTCATCCTGGCCTATGATTGACTTTTTGAGTGTCGGGGCCATTTCGAGCAGGCGCACTCCCTCGGCCTGGGCTATGCGGGTCACAGGCACTCCGGTCATCATGGCCACTACTTCGGCCACCTGGTCCTCGTCGACACACTGGCGGTGCTCGTCAAGTTCCTTCTCCCACTTGGCTGTGGCCTTGTCGAGTTCTTCGCCAAGGGCCTGGGCCTTGTTGCGCCACTCGGCCGCGGCGGGGTAGTTCGATGCTTTGGCAGCGTCGAGCTTGTTCTTGGTGGCCTGAGCTATCTCGTTTTCGAGCCTTTCGATTTCCTCAGGCACCTGAATGTTTGAGATATGGGCACGCGAGCCGGCTTCGTCGAGAGCGTCAATGGCCTTGTCGGGGAAATTGCGGTCGCTGATGTAGCGGTCGGTGAGCTTCACGCAGGCCTCGAGGGCGTCCTGGGTGTAGCTTACGTTGTGGTGGCTCTCGTATTTGTCCTTTATGTTGTTGAGAATCTGCAGGGTTTCCTCGGCGGTGGTAGGCTCTACCATCACCTTCTGGAAGCGGCGTTCGAGGGCGCCGTCTTTTTCGATGTTTTTGCGGTATTCGTCGAGAGTAGTGGCGCCGATGCACTGCAGTTCGCCGCGGGCCAGGGCCGGTTTGAGCATATTGGCGGCATCCATCGAACCCTGTGCGTTGCCGGCGCCCACTATGGTGTGGATTTCGTCGATAAACAGAATTACGTTGGGGTTCTTGCTGAGTTCGTTTAGAATAGCTTTGATGCGTTCCTCAAATTCGCCGCGGTACTTTGTTCCGGCCACAATGCCGGCCATGTCGAGCGATACCACACGTTTGTCGAACAATATACGCGATACCTTGCGCTGCACAATGCGCAGGGCCAGGCCTTCGACGATGGCGCTCTTGCCCACGCCCGGTTCGCCAATCAGCACCGGATTGTTTTTTTTGCGGCGGCTGAGTACCTGGGCCAGGCGTTCTATTTCGAGTTCGCGGCCAACCACGGGGTCGAGAATGCCTTCCTCGGCGGCGCGGGTCATGTCGTGGCCGAACTTGTCGAGAACAGGAGTGCCCGACGATTTGTCGCCGCGGCGCCCCTTCTTGCGGTCGGAGGCTTGTGAGCCGGCGGCCTGGGCATCGCCCTGTGAGCCGGCGCCCGACCAAGGAGCGGACGACCCGTCGGCCTCTTCATCATCATCGGAGAAAGCTGCGCCGGCCCGCGGACGACTGCCGCCTGCCAGACCGGCATAGAGGCGGTCGTAGTCGATGCCTGCCTCTAAAAAAGGTTTGATGAATTCCATATTCTGTACTTCGTAATTGCGGAACAAAGCCAGCATCACATGCTCGGTGTCGATTACCGATGCCTTCAGCAGCCTGCCTTCGAGCAGGCTGAGCTTTATCACGCGGTTTGTCAGGTCGGTAACCGAGAGGTCCGAGGCCCCTTCCGATTTGCCGTTGTTGAAAAGATAATCGTCGAGCTGCTGGCGCAGTTCGTACACCGACACGCCGTCGGCCAGCTGCTCCATGAGCTTGACTGTGGGCGACGAAAGGTCGGAAAGCATAGCCAGAAGCAGGTGGGCGGGAGTAATCTCGCGGTTGTTGTGCTTGAGAGCCTCGCGCCGGCTGCGTTCGAGCAACTGCTGGATATTGTCGGAGAACTTATTTTCCATAATCATGCAATGTGTGTCGGTAAAAGTAAAGCGAATATAATGCAATACTAATGCCAAAGTTAGCAAAATAATCCAAAAGCATAATGTCCTATATTATTAAAAAATTAAAAAGTCAAATGATTGTTCAAAATATGTGCATGTTTCGGGAATTTTTTGTAACTTTGTATGAAATTTTGCCGCGAACCTGGCCTGCATATCGCTCGCACGGTTCAAACGTTTAATAAACAATAATATACATGCTGGAAGAAGATCGAATATTTAAGATCAATATCGAGAACGAGATGAAATCGGCCTACATCGATTATTCGATGTCGGTGATTGTATCGCGTGCTCTCCCCGACGTGCGCGACGGTATGAAGCCCGTGCATCGCCGAGTACTCTTCGGAATGAACGAGATGGGCAACCGTAGCGATAAACCGCATAAGAAATCGGCCAACTGTGTCGGTGAGGTCATGGGTAAGTACCACCCTCACGGCGACTCGTCGATTTACGGTACCGTTGTGCGTATGGCACAGGACTGGTCGCTGCGTTACACGCTCGTCGACGGCCACGGCAACTTCGGCTCTGTCGACGGCGACCCGCCCGCCGCTATGCGATACACCGAGGTGCGCCTCTCGAAAATGGGCGAGGAAATGCTGCGCGACATCGAGTCGGACACAGTGGATTTCCAACCCAACTACGACAACAGCCGCCGCGAGCCGGTTGTGCTCCCCACACGCATTCCAAATCTGCTGGTAAACGGTGCATCGGGTATCGCCGTGGGTATGGCCACAAACATGCCGCCGCATAACCTTACCGAATCGCTCAACGCTTCGATTGCTCTGATTGACAATCCCGACATAGAAATCGACGAGCTGATGAAGATTATACCCGCTCCCGACTTCCCCACAGGCGGTACAATCTACGGCTATAACGGCGTGAAAGACGCCTACAACACAGGCCGCGGACGCATCGTTATCCGTGCAAAGGCTACTATAGAAGCCGAGGCCAACCACGAGTCGATTATCGTAACCGAAATACCATACGGCGTAAACAAGGCCGAACTCATCAAATATATAGCTGACCTCGTAAACGACAAAAAACTCGAGGGTATATCGAACATCAACGATGAGAGCGACTACCGGGGCATGCGCATTGTGATACAGCTGCGCTCCGACGCCAACTCCAACGTGGTCCTCAACAAGCTCTACAAGATGACCCAGATGCAGGCATCGTTCAGTGTCAACAATGTGGCACTTGTAAACGGTCGCCCCCGCACACTCAACCTCAAAGAACTGCTGCAGGCCTTCATCGACCACCGCCACGACGTGGTGATACGCCGCACCAAATTCGAACTCCGCAAGGCCCGCGAGCGCGCCCACATACTCGAAGGCCTTATGATTGCCGTGCAGAACATCGACGAGGTAATAGCAATAATCCGTGGCAGCGAAACACCCGACGAAGCAAAACAGCGACTGGGCGAGCGCTTTGGCCTCGACGAAGTGCAGACTCAGGCTATCATCGACATGCGTCTGCGTGCCCTCACGCACCTGCTTATCGACGACCTGCAGCATGACATTGACGAAATCCATACCCGCATTGCCGAACTCGAACTCATCCTCAACGACGACCATGTATGCCGCGAACTCATAAAGTCGGAACTCTCCGACCTTCGCGACAAGTTCGGCGACGAACGCCGCACCGATATCGACTATACTGCCGGTGACTTCAACGCCGAAGACTTCTATGCCGACGACGAAATGATTATCACCATATCGCACCTGGGCTACATCAAGCGTACCCCTCTGAGCGAATTCCGCGCTCAGAACCGCGGCGGCGTAGGAGCCAAAGGCAGCGATACCCGCGACACCGACTTTATAGAGCATATATATCCTGCCTCGATGCACAACACCATGCTCTTCTTCACCGACCGCGGTCTGGTGTACAAAATGAAGGTGTACGAACTGCCCGAAGGCGCCAAAAACACCAAAGGCCGTGCCCTGCAGAACCTGCTCAATATAGAATCAGGCGACCAGGTGCGCGCCTATATACGCTGCAAACAGCTCGACGATGCCGAATTCACATCGTCGCACTACCTTATATTCGCCACAAAGAACGGTGTGGTAAAGAAAACCAGCCTCACCGAATATGCGCGAGTACTGGCCAAGGGCAAAAAAGCCATCATAATCCGCGAAGGCGACTCGCTGGTAGGTGTAGAACTCACCGACGGCAACAGCGAACTGCTGCTGGCAAACCGCAACGGACGTGCCATCCGTTTCCCCGAGAACAAGCTCCGTGCCATGGGTCGTGTAAGTACCGGTGTACGCGGCATGCGCCTTGACGAAGACGGACAGGATCAGGTTGTAGGCCTCATTGCAATGTCCGCCGACAGCGACAACACAGTAATGGCTATTTCCGAAAACGGATTCGGCAAGCGCAGCGACCTCGAAGGTTACCGTGTGACTAACCGCGGCGGCAAAGGTGTGAAGACCATGAACATTACCGACAAGACAGGCAAGCTCGTGGCATTCGAAAGCGTGAACGACGACAACGACCTGGTGATTATAAACCGCTCGGGCATCACTCTCCGCTTCCATGTAAGCGATATTCGTGTAATGGGCCGTGCCACCCAGGGCGTGCGCATAATCAACCTTGAGAAACGCAGCGACGTTATAGCTTCGGTATGCTGTGTCGAATCTGACCCCGAGGAAGAAGTAGAGGCAATAGAGGAAGGCGAAGAACTGCCGGGCCTCAGCGATGCCGAACTCAGCGAGCCCGATACCGATGCCGACGAAACCGATGAAACTGAAACTAACGAATAAACACTAATTTCAACATTATGAAAAAGATCGCATTAGCAGCCGTTGCCTGTTTAGTTGCAGCAGGTGCATCGGCACAGATTAATGTGGTGAAAGATGCTGAGCGCGCCATGAAAGGCAACGCTTCGCTCGACGATGTGGTGAAAATTATCACTCCCGCCTTCACCAACCCTGAAACTGAAAAGCTTGCCCAGACCTACTATGTGCCCGGCAAAGCAGCCTTCAACAACGCCGACATGCTGCTGGTACAGCGTCAGCTTGGCCAGCTCGACGATAAAGGAATCGTGGCTATGGCTAAGGATCTGATTGAAGGTTACAACTACTTTATGAAGGCTTTCCCTCTGGACTCGGTGCCCGATGCCAAGGGTAAAATCAAGCCCAAATATTCAAAAGACATGGTGAACGTACTCGCAGGTCACTACCTCGACTACAACAACGCCGCCATCGACTTCTGGGGTGCTCAGGACTTCAAGGGCGCTTACGATGCATGGACCATCCTGCTGTCGATGCCCAAAAACCGTGCTATTGCCAAGGCTATTCCTTCTGAGCGTCAGTTCGCCGACTCGACTCTCTCGGAAATCGCTTTCAACCGTGGTCTGGCTGCATGGCAGATTGAAAAACTCGACGACGCTCTCGCTGCATTCGACCAGGCAAAGGGCATGGGCTACAATAAAAAACAGCTCTATGACTATGCAATCGCAGTAGCAAGCCAGGCCGGCAAAAACGACGTGGTAGCAGCCTGGGCAAACGAGGCTATCCCCATGTACGGCAAGGAAGACGACAGCTATATCCGCCAGATTATCAACAGCCAGCTGCAGAATGGCGAATTCGACAAGGCCAAGGCTTCGATTGATGCCGCTATCGCTGAAGACCCCACCAACTCGCAGTATCAGTGGGTGCTTGGTATCATCTACAACTACCGTAAGGATGAACTTCGCCGCGAAGTAGCCAATGCTCAGGATGTGACCGACGAAGATCCGCGTGTGAAAGAAATCAATCAGCTTCACGCCGATGCCCGTGCTGCATTCCAGAAAGCCGTAGATCTCAACCCCGGTAATGCCGAAGCTTATTCAGGCCTTGGTATGATTACCTACGAGGATGCCCAGATGGCTGATGCCGCTGCTCCGGTAAACGCTCCTCAGAGCTACTACGACCAGAACGTGACTCCGCTGCTGAAGAAAGCTGCCGAATGCTACGAAAAGGCCGTGGAAATCAATCCTGAGGATGCCAACTCGCTCAAGGCTCTCCGTATCATCTACTACAACATGAACGACGAAGCCAACATGAACCGCGTGGAGCAGGCTATCAAGCTGCTCTGATAGCAGGTACATAACCAAAAACATCAGAGCCATGCCGGCAACGGCATGGCTCTGATGTTTTTAAACAAGCTCTAAATAGCAGGAGCCGGAAAACCGTCGGTAGTGACGGTTTGCATGCCCTGCGGCGAATCGATTACAAACAGCGCCTCTACATCGGGCAGACTGTCAACCATGGCGCGGGCCGCAGGGTAGGGCATTGCCATTGCCGCTGTGGCAAGAGCATCGGCAAGAGCGCACTCCGGAGCCACCACCGTAACACTGAGTGTCGACGTGGCCACCGGATAGCCTGTGGCGGCGCTGATGGTGTGGCCTATGCGCTTGCCGTCGGGCATGTCGCGGTAATTGCGGTAATTGCCCGAAGTAGCCATGGCGGCATCACGCAGTTCCACCACCATAAGGCGGTCGTGGGCAGTGAGGCCGTCGACATCGGCTACCGGAGCATCGATTTGTATACGCCAGGGCTGACCATGCGGATTGAGGCCGCGTGCGTTTATTTCGCCGCCTATCTCCACCATATAGTCGTAGCATCCGTTGCGCTGCAACACGCGCGCTACCAGATCTACTCCATAGCCTTTGGCAATCGCCGAAAAGTCAAGGCGCATGCTGTCGGAGTCCATTTCGATGCGTCCGCCGGTAATATGGCATTTTTCGAGGCCCACACGGGCAAGTGTCGCAGCTACGGCGACCGAGTCGGGGGTGGCCTGCTCGCCATGGGTGCCGAAGCCCCATAGCTCCACAAGCGGCCCTACCGTGGGGTCGAAAGCACCATTGCTGGCGCGGTGTACCAGCCGTGACAGATCCAGAACCTCGGCCAACATCGAATCGGCGGTCATGTCGCTGCCGGCATTAATGCGAGCCACTGTGGAGAATGGATTGAACATGCTCAGCGACGAATCAATAAGCTGCATTGCTCCGGTGATTGAATCGTCGAGCCTATTGTCGGCGCGGTAGCGAATATTATATGTAGTACCCCAGGTATAACCCGAAAAGTTATAAAAATAATCGCTACAACTTGCAAGAAATAGAAATATTGCGTATATTAGCGGCGTAAAATATATTTTTTTCATAAAACCTGAATAATAAGAGCTTCTTTATTCTTTACTTTTGCGTATGTCATATTTATTTTTAAAAGTTCTAAACCTCAAAGATACGAAAAAAGCTTTTAAAACACAAGCAGGGCGAACCAATGCTCTCAAATCCGTGTTAATCGCATAAGTTGCTTTTCGGAGGTACCTATTTTAATAGCATCTATAAGTCGAACAATCTATCAAAACCATTTAGAATCATGAATCGTAATTATCTTTTCTTAGCTCAGGGCTTCGAAGAAATTGAAGCGCTTACAGTTGTAGATGTACTTCGTCGTGCCGGAATGGACATCAAGACTGTATCGGTTTCAAGCTCAGAGCATGTATCGGGCGCACACGGCATCGAAGTGACAGCCGATTTGCTGTTCGACGACAGCGACTATACCGATGCCGAGTTTCTGATACTTCCCGGCGGCATGCCGGGTTCGACCAATCTCTACGAGTGTGAGAAACTTCAGCAACTGCTTACCTCGCATGCAAGCCGCGGAGGCAAAATAGCCGCTATCTGTGCTGCTCCGGCTGTTGTGCTGGCTCCGCTCGGGCTGCTCAAGGATAAGGAAGCCACGTGCTACCCCGGCTTCGATAAAGACTGTCGTGCGGCAGGTGCCATTATGCGCGACGCTCCTGTAATAGCCCTCGACAAGCTTATAACCGGCAACGGCCCAAGCGCTGCGCTGCGTTTTGCCCTGGCCATCGTGGCCAATTCGATGGGCGAGTCGCAGGCTCAGCAGGTAGGCTCGGCCATGCTGTTTTACCCCAAGAGCATGAACTTTTATTTCTGATGAACAGCAGCAAAGTATGACAGCGTTGGGAGTCTATCTGATTCCCGACGTTTTTTTAATTGCGGTCTTACTTTAGATGTTTATACAGGTTCTTGAAATCATGGCGTGAGCCGAATACTGTCAGAATGTCGCCTTCAAGAACTTTCAGTCCGGGTTTCGACAAGTCGAGAATCTCGGGTACCGGTCGGGATATGCCCATCAGGTTTTTTCGTTCAACCGGTCGGGCGGCTGCTATAAGGCACAGGTTGTAATTGCGCTCAAGGTCGAGGTCGGAGTAGGCAATCCCTCTGAAAAACTGCGGGGCGTGAAATTTGAGCACGAAATTGTCGGCGTCGACAGCGAGCGATTCGATAGTCGTGCCCAGTTCCATTTCGTGGCTGAGGTCGGAGGCGGCGCGCTGTTCGGGTGTGATAATGCGCTCTACCTCGAAGCCCTGCAGAATCGACTCATGAAGTTTGTCGATAGCGCGGGCATAAATGTGTTTTACGCCGTTCTGCTTCAGCAGGGCCACTGTTTTGACGCTGGCTCCAAAGTTCTCTCCTATGGCCACAATTACCAGGTCGACGTTTTTCAGCGGCAGCACGTCTATGGCGGTTTCCTCGGTGGTGTCGATAAGATAGACTGTTGAGATATAGTCCTTGATGGCTTCGATGTTGCTCTGGCGAATGTCGGCGCCTATTACTTCATGGCCCATGTCGGTGAGGTCGCGGGCGAGGTTGGAGCCATAGATGCCCAGACCGATTATAAGGTAACGCATATAGTTGCAGGATGGTTGTCAGTTGATTATTACGCTTTCTTTGGGGTAGTGCATGGCTGTGTCGCGCCTGTTGCCTGCAAAGCCCGGGAGTATTGATATTATACCCACACGGCCCAGAAACATGGCCGTGCATACAAGTATCTTACCGCCTATGCCTAACTTGGCTGTGGCGCCTAATGACGTGCCTACGGTGAATATGGCCGATACCACCTCAAATACGGCGCTTCGGGTGTCAAGCCGGGGCTCAAGCAACATCAGCAGCAAGGTATATACTGCTACGGATATGAAGCTGAGAAATATCACGGCGTTGGCGCGCCTGATGGAGTCGGTGGCTATGCGGCGCTGAAAAGCCACGGTACCGCTCTGGCCGGTGATTATGGCGCGCAGATTCAGAATCATAGTGGCTACGGTATTCACTTTTATGCCGCCGCCCATCGACTGCGAGCCGCCGCCTATCCACATCTGCAGCATTACTATCAGCAGCGTTACCGGCAGGAACGATGCCGGGTCGACCGAGGCAAAGCCGGCGCTTCGGGGGGTGAGCGAGTTGAACACCGACTGCACTATCCGTTCGTAGCAGTCCATGCCGCGCATGCTGTTGTGGCTTTCGAGCAGAAAGAAGGCTACCGAGCATACGCCGAGAATCAGCAGTGTGGTTATGAGCGTAAGCTTGGTGTTGAGGCTGTACAGATGGACTATGCGTGCCGGACGGCGGCGTCGAAACAGCCACGAGGCAAAACGTCCGAGGTAGTCGGCAAAACTGTCCTTTATATTTACCAGAATTGGAAAGCCTATGGCTCCGGCCAGCACCAGTATCGAAGTGACTATGTATATGCTCTGGTTGCCGTTCATCAGCACAGGGTTGCTGAGGCCGCCTTCGATACAGCTGAAACCGGCGTTGCAGAACGACATTATGGAGTGGAACGAGCAGAATATAAGCTTGTCGTCCAGATCCATGCCCATTCCGTCCGGTATGGTAAAGTAAATCATTCCCGCTCCTATGGCTTCTACCACCAGTGTAAAGCCAAGGATGTACAGCAGCGTGGGCAGCAGGGCGTTCATGCTTTTGGAGTAAATCATGTCCTTGACCATAAGCTGACTGTATATCGAGGTGGTTCCGCTGAAGAAGAGGGCGAAAAAACTGGTGAAAGTAAGTACACCCAGGCCGCCTATTTGCGCCAGCAGGCCAAGCACCAGCAGTCCGAAGGGGGTAAAGGTGCCGGCAATGTCGACGGTGGTAAGGCCGGTGATACATACTGCCGACGTAGATACAAACAGCGAGTCGGCATAGTCGATGCCGCTGTAGGTGCAGCGGGGCATCATAAGCAGTAGCGACCCTATGAGTATGAAGAACAGGAAGCTTCCGGCCAGAATAATTGATGGATTTGTGCGTCGGCCGGTGAGGCGTGTGAGGCCGAGGCTGAGTTCTAATAACGAGTAGGCTCCCAGTACGCTGTATAGGAATTTACTGCTGTAAAGCAGCGTGTCGAGCATTGGTATCCACGGATGTCCGGGCCGTGGGTATATCCATGGGAGCAGGGTGATGAGCACTGCTATGTCGACCACCCATTTGAGTATCTTGGCCTGGCTTACGGTCTGCCGGTAATTGAGCAGCAGGTTGTAGGCGATGTTGAATATGAATACACCCTGCACCACGCGCAGGAAGGCGCGCAGGTGCAGGGCTTGTGCGGGCTGTAGGTCGAAGCCTGCGAATATTATCAATGTGGTAAGGCAGAATACCGCCATTACCATTGTAACTATGCCGAGCGCTCCCGATATCAGTCTGATATTGGCTATGAAATGCTGTATAAAGCGCATATAGCGGTAGCTATAGAGCCTTAAGCGGTAACGTAAACGCTCGAACATGGCAGGTGCTGCAGGCGATTAGTCGGGGGGCTCAGGCAGTGGCGCGCGACAATTTGAAGCCGGCGTATAGTCCGTCGTACGATTCCAGCAACTGTACCATTGACTGCACGGTACTGTTGCCAGAAAGCTGCGACACGGTCTTGATAATCTTTATCAGACCCGAAACATCGAAGGTAAGGCTCAGTGTGTTCACGGCCAGAGTGGCTCGGGTGCTGATTTTACCTATATTGATTTTGTTGAATGCCTTGAAGTTGAAAATCAGGTAGCCATCCTCTCCTTTTTCGATTGTGCCGGAGAGGGTGCCGCGTTTGAGCTGCATGCTGAAGTTGCCTTCTTTGTCGGCTGTGAACTGCAGGTTGGTGAGTCCGGCTTTCTGATAGTATGGTTCGAGTTTCTGCTCTATGGTTGCCGAAGCGGCAGCTCCGCCAATTTTCTGCAGGGCGTTGTCGCTGGCGAAGTCCACTGCCGGACTTACATATTTCCATTCGCCTTCAAGTTGCGAGGGGTCTACGTCCTTGTCGGAAATAAGGTTGCCTACGATGCCGCCTATGAGATTGCCGAGCTTGTTGTCTTTGCCGTCGGAGTCTGACGATGACGACGAGCCTCCGCCAAGGAGTCCTCTGAGGTCGAATGCAACTGCATTGAGATTGGTCAGCGCGAGTGCTACGGCAAGAATGATAAAATGTCGTGATAAGGATAATTTCATATTTTTTATGTCTATGGAATGCAGGCTTCGTGAAGGTTGCATGCCGCGTTTTCGTCCTGATCTTTGAGGCGTTTGTCGATTTGCTCGAATATCGAGTTGTTCGACTTGAATTCAGGCACAATGTGCTTCATTTCCTCTACAAGTTTCAGGCGGCTGCCGTCGTCGACACACTGGCGGAGTACTTTCAGGTGATGGAGGACATCGCTGTACTCGTATATGCGCACTTTAGCAATCATAATCTTTTTGTGTCGGGTGGCAATGGTGGTTTCGCGGTCGTTGAGCAGCTCTTCGTATAGTTTCTCGCCGGGACGCAGACCGGTTTCTATAATCTGTATGTCCACATCGGGGCGCAGACCGGCGAGTTTGATCATACGCCGGGCGAGGTCGTAGATTTTTACGGGCTGACCCATGTCGAAGATGTATATCTCTCCGCCGTTGCCCATGCAGCCGGCCTCAAGCACCAGCGAGCAGGCCTCAGGTATGGTCATAAAGTAGCGGATAATGTCTTTGTGGGTCACAGTCAGAGGTCCGCCTTCTTCAATCTGGCGGCGGAACAGC
The DNA here is from genome assembly GCA_910586455.1 of uncultured Muribaculaceae bacterium. Classification (GTDB taxonomy): domain Bacteria; phylum Bacteroidota; class Bacteroidia; order Bacteroidales; family Muribaculaceae; genus CAG-873. The sequence goes on from CAJUHX010000024.1 coordinate 14,357, forward strand.
GGAATTACCGAGCCGTTTGAGCCGAGTACATTGCCGAATCGGGTGGTGATGAACTGAGTGGAGCGACCGTCGATGTTTTTGCGCAGGTGGTAGAAAAGCGACTGCACGTATATTTCGGCGATGCGCTTCGACGCGCCCATCACATTGGTGGGGTTCACAGCCTTGTCGGTGCTCACCATCACAAATTTCTCAACGTTGTATTTCACCGAGAGGTCGGCTATGTTTTTGGTGCCGAACACATTGGTCAGAACAGCCTCGCACGGGTTGCGCTCCATCATGGGCACATGCTTGTAGGCAGCCGCGTGGAATACATAGCGTGGGCGGAATGCGCGGAATGCCAGCTCCATGCGCACAGAGTTCGCCACGTCGCCTATAAACAGGTGTATATTGGCCTTGGGGAATGCGGCTTCCATCTGCAGCTGCAGGTCGTGCATGGGAGTTTCGGCCTGGTCGACGAGAACAATCTCGCTGGCGCCGAGAGCGGCTACCTGATTCACGATTTCGCTGCCTATCGAGCCGGCAGCGCCGGTAATCATTACCACCTGGTTGGTGATGATGTCTTTGATTGAGCTTTTTTCGGTTTTGATGGGTTCGCGTCCCAGCAGGTCCTCGATGCGGATGTTCTGGACGTGTGTCGACAGGCGGGGCTGGTTGTCGTCGTTGGTATCGAATTCCTCAATCTGGTTCATCATCAGCAGATGGATGTTGTTGTTGAGGAATGTATCGGCCAGACCGCTGCGCATAAGTTCAATCTGCGATGCCAGGAATATAAGTGTGTCGCAGCGGTATTTTGCGAATATCTCTGTGATGTCAGCTTCGGAGTAGTTCTCCACGGGTATGCCGTTGAGCGAGTTTTCATGCCTTTTGCTGTCGAGGCTCAGCAGGGCCACGGGCTTGAACCGGCCTTCGACCTCGATTTTCAGAGCCGAGGCAAGCACAAAGGAGTTGATGCTTGAGCCGAGCATGATTACGCGAGTGCGTTTTTTGTCGATTGCCGTGATTGATGTATAAAGGTATTTGATGAGCAGCCTTGTCATAACCATCAGTGAGAAGCTGAACACTGCTATGATAAACATGTTCCATACACTGAAGTATGTGTATCCTATGATGCCCGACATTACCAGCGAGCTAACTATCAGCAGCATCGACGAACTGCCTATAAGCATTACTATGCGGTACACGTCCTCAATCACCGACAGGCGAACTATGTACTGGTTGGTTTTGAACGCCACGCATAATATGGCATACACGGCGGTTACAATCAGAGTCTTTGCAGATGCCGAGTATATCCATCCGGATTCCATGCCGGTGGGATGGGAATTAAAACTGAAAGTAATGATGCTGCTGAGCAGGACTACCAGCACGTCGGCCATAAAGACCATCCATCTTGGGCTTGGCGCGTCGATAAAGGCATGCGCGAGCCTGGAGTTTGAGATGAATTTAAGAAGTTTGTGTTTCATACATTATTGTCCAGGATAAATCTCAACTTTCTGCGAGGTTTTAATTTTAGTTTTACTTAAATGCAATCCGGATATGGAAATCTAATGACTTATGTTGCAATTATGCTTTGCAAAGTTACATGATTTTAACTGATTATGCAACCAAGCAATGGTAAAAAATGCTGTAGAATACAATTTTTTCGTTGCTTTGGCTGTTTTTGAGTCTTAAAGGATGTGTGTTCGGAGAAAAATTACTAACTTTACAAAAAATTGTAAAAACCGCATTATCACAGCATGCAAAGAATATTACGGGCCGTAGTGCTTGCAGCTATGCTATTGGCATCGGTGGCAGTTCCACAGACATTGCAGGCGCAGGAAGAATTCCGGCGCAACCTCGAGCAGATAGCTTTTGTGCCCAAAGGGCAGTGGATTACCGGCGTGAGTGTCAGCTACTCTCAGTCGTCGCAGGATAATTATCAGTTTTTTGTAGTAGAGAATCTTTCGGGCAATACTTATACTTTTAAGGTCAGCCCCATGGTGATGTTCGCCTTTAAGGAAAACCTTGCGGCGGGCGGTCGCTTTGCTTATTCGCGCCAGCGTACAAAGCTTGATGCCGCACGTGTGGTGATTGATTCCGAAACTGATTATAATGTTGACAATCTCTATTCCATAAGCCATAACTTCTATGGTACTGCGGCCTTCCGAAACTATATCAGCCTTGGCCACAGCACTCGTTTCGGACTTTTCAATGAGGTGCAGATGCAGTTTGGCGGGGGCGAATCCAAACTGTGCAACGGCAGCGGCCTTGACTTTACGGGCACGTTCGAGCGTTCGTTTTCGTTCGATGTTGGTCTGGCTCCGGGCATGGCCGTGTTTCTGAGCAATTATTCGGCTCTGGAAGTGAATGTGGGAGTGCTCGGTTTCAGCTATCAGCGCACACGCTCCACTACCGACCGCATATATGTGGCCGAACGCAACCATAAGTCCGCCAATTTCAAAATCAATCTCTTTTCAATAACCTTCGGGGTTTCATTCTATATCTGATGAAAGCCAAACACTATATTACAATAATAGTATTTTGGATCACGCTGCTTTCAGGCTCGGGGCCGGCAGCGGTGGCCCAGACCATCGTGCGCAAGAAAGAACTCGCTTCCGATACTGTGGCGCTGGCAGCCCGCATCCCTTCGGAGAAGGTGATTGTAAAGGGCGATACGGTGAGCATGGTGATTCCGCAACGCAATTTTGGCCGCTACGACCGCGGTCTGTTCAACTATCTGTTCATTCCCAAGGGGGCATGGGCCTTTGGTCTTACTGCCTCTTACGGCGAACTGAACACCGAGGATATACAGGTGCTGAACATACTTAAAGACCTTGATTTCAAGGGTAAGATTTACTCTATAAAACCGTCGGTGTCGTACTTTGTGGCTTCAAACCAGTCGGTGGGTCTGAAATTCAACTATTCGCGTGGTATCGGCGACCTTGACAATCTCGGTTTTGACTTTTCGGATGATCTCAATTTCTCGATTTCCGACGTCAGCTACTACACCCAGTCGTATGCTATCTCGGCCTTTTACCGCAACTATGTCGGTTTGGGGCTCGACAAGCGCTTTGCGGTGTTCAACGAGGTCGACCTTGCTTTCTCGGGCGGTTCATCGCGCTTCAAGCGTATCTACGACGGCTCTCCGCGCGATACCCGCACAGTAATCACCGAGGCCTCGCTCAACTTCTCGCCGGGTCTGTGTGTGTTTATTCAGGACCATGTGTCGTTCAATGTTTCGTTTGGAGTGTTCGGCCTGAAACTGCGCAAGGAACACCAGACCACCGACGGGGTAGAGGAGGGCAGCCGCTTTACCTCGGGCGCGAATTTCCGCTTCAATATCTTTAATATAGCCTTTGGCTTGATGGTAGTGATATGATGAAATCAGCAGCTATACACACTATTATATGCCTGGTTGCCGCGACGGCGCTGGGTTCGTGTCTGAAAGACGATATTCCTTATCCGCATATACAGGCCAACTTCCGCAACATTGAAGTGGAGGGTGTTACCGTCGGTCCGGTAATCGATTCCATAAACCGTACGGTGACTTTGACTTTCCCCGAGTCGGCAAATATATATAATGTCGACGTTACTGCCTATACCCTCACTCCCGGGGCGTATATAGTGGGCGACAGTATCACTGGCGGCATCGACCTGTCGCAGCCGCGGAAGGTGACCTTGCGACTGTATCAGGACTACGACTGGACCATAAACGCCAACCGTCCCGTGGAGCGATACTTTAGCGTCGCTTCGCAGATTGGCGCTGCGGAAATAGATGTGCCGGGCCGACGGGTACTGCTGTCGGTTTCGTCGAAAGCCAATCTCGCCGCCATAGAGGTGCTGAGCTGCAAACTCGGTCCTGAAGGTTCAACCATGACTCCCGAACTGCCGGGCCGCACTGTCGACTTTACCCGACCGCTGGAAGTGGAAGTCGACGACTGGGGGCACAGTTCCATCTGGACAATTTATGTGTCGACTACCGATGCGTCGGTTACCACGGCATCGGTCGACCCCTGGACAATGGTAGCCTGGGTTTACGGCGAGGCCGAGTCGGGTCGTACCAACGGTTTCGAATACCGTCTGCAGGGCGATACACAGTGGACCCGTGTGCAGCAGTCCGATGTAGTGGAGCAGGGCGGCAGTTTCCATGCATGCCTGAAACACCTTTCGCCGCAGACCGCCTATGAGGTACGCGCCTTCTCGAACGAGGAGTACGGCGAGGTACTCGAATTCACTACCGGCAGCGTGCTGCAGGTGCCCAACAATACCCTCGACTCATGGTGGCTCGACGGCAAGGTGTGGAATCCCTGGCCGGAAGGTGGCGAACAATACTGGGATACAGGCAACAAAGGCGCCACTACACTGGGACCGTCGAACTCCATACCTACCGACGACACCAGCAGCGGCACAGGCTGGGCTGCCGAGCTTCAGACCAAATTCGTGGGCATAGGCATGATAGGCAAACTGGCTGCCGGAAACCTGTTTGTAGGACGCTACGTGCGCACCGACGGAACCAACGGCATTCTCAGCTTCGGCCGCGAGTTTGCCGAACGCCCCACCAAAATGCGCGGATACATGAAATACAAGACAGCACCCATCAGCAGCACTACGGCAGGCTTTGAGTCGATGAAAGGACAGCCCGACACATGTATTATATGGTGTGCGCTTATTGATCAGGCCGAGCCGCTCGAAATACGTACCAACCCGGCCAACCGCCAGGTGTTCGAACCCGATGCTGACTATGTGGTGGCATATGGCAAAGTGGAATATGGCGAGAATATAGACCAATGGATACCCTTTGAGTTCGAACTCGACTATAAATCCACGTCGCGTGTGCCTCGTTATGTGATTATCACTGCGTCGGCAAGTAAATACGGCGACTATTTTACCGGCGGTGACGGCGCCGTGCTGTACGTCGACGATTTTTTGTTTGAATACGATTATTAAACAGATATATGACCAACAGAATCAACCGTTTAAGCGCCGCAGCCTTTATGGCCGCGGCGCTTGTGACAGGCGGCCATAACGTTTTCGCCGCCGAGGTTTCCGACTCATGCGCCAACATCTGCGCCACCGGTAACGCCAACTCCACAGTGAAGAGAGTCGACGACCTGCGCCGCTATCTGCCCAAAATCGGAGCGGCGTTGCGCCCGCGCTATGAACTCGATACCGAGCATGGCAGCAGCCGATTTCAGATTCGTAACGCCCGTGTGCGGCTTAGCGGCACTATTAACTCGGTAGTCGACTACTTCATGCAGACCGACTTCTGCGACGAGGGCAAGATAAGGATGCTCGACGCCTATGTAGGCTTCCGTCCCGACAGCCGATGGTATCTGCAGGTGGGGCAGACCCGCGTTCCGTTCTCGGTCGATGCCGCCCGTTCGCCCGGCAATTATCTGTTTGCCAACCGTTCGTTTATAGGTCGCTATATAGGCAACCAGCGTTCGGTGGGTATTAGAGGCTGCTACACACCGGCATCAGTGCCAATCGCTATCGAAGGCGGTGTGTTCAATTCTGCGGCTATGGGCGAGCATGCCGTATGGCTGAAGCACTTCACCTATAGCATAGAGGCCCGCGGCACTATAGCCGGAATGCTTAGCCCGGTAGTTTCGTTCAAGAGCGATGTGCCCTCAGGCGGTGTCCGTACAAATCTGCTGTCGGCGGCCATGACACTGCGCAGCGGCCATTGGATGGCCGAAGGTGAATATGCGCTGCAGACTTACAGCCACGGACGTTTCAAGCGCTGCCACGGATTTAACCTGCAGGGACAGTACATGACTCCGGTGAAACTGGGCATGTTCAACCGCTGGAGCGCCGAACTGCGCTACGACGGCATGAGCGATCACTCAAACGCCGTGCTCGACTCCGATGGCCGCCTCGACTGCACCAATATACGCCGCCGGCGCATAACCGCCGGAACCACACTCTCTTACGTGCGAGGTTCAACACATGTCGACGTGCGCGCCAACTATGAGCAATATTTCTATCCTTCGGGCTATTCGGTGCCGGAGGGCGCAGGCAACAAACTCGTGGCTGAGCTTGTTCTATATTTTTAGTTAAAAATGAGCATGCGGCGAGGTAAATCGCCCGAAAATTCGTAAATTCGCATATTGTTGGAGTATGTAGAGCCACGCAATAATGATGAAATAATGCCTATATTATGATTGATAGTATATTACCTCTTATATCAGTAACAGATATCTTCAACGCCAAGGAATTTTTCGCTTGGTTTATTCAGAACGCCAGCTACCTGTTCGTATTCGTGTTTATGGTGGTGGAGAGTTCGTTCATTCCTTTCCCCTCCGAGGTGGTTGTGCCGCCGGCTGCCTATCTGGCAGTACAGCACGGAGCCCATGCCGGTCAGGATATGAACGTGTATGTGGTGGTACTGGTAGCCACCCTCGGCGCCATAGCAGGCGCTCTGATTAACTATGGCCTTGCGGTGTGGATTGGCCGGCCTATAGTGTACAAGTTCGCCGACTCGCGTCTGGGCCACGCCTGCATGATTGACCGTGCCAAGGTGGAGAAAGCCGAGAAATATTTCGATGACCACGGAGCATCCAGCACATTTATCGGACGTCTGATTCCGGCTGTGCGTCAGCTGATAAGCATACCTGCGGGCATAGCACGTATGAACCTGCTCAAATTCGTTGTATTCACCGGTCTTGGCGCACTGCTGTGGAACGCCATACTTGCCGGCCTGGGAGTGCTGCTGGCAAGCTATGTCACAGTCGACGACCTGCTGCCACAAATCGAAAAATACAACAGCTACCTCTCGCTGGCCGGTCTGCTGATTCTGCTGATCTGCGTGGCTGTAATACTGTATAACGCATTCAAGACAAAGAAACAAGCCCGATTATGATAGTAAGTCCTTCGATTCTGTCGGCCGATTTCGGCCGCCTCGACCAAGATATAGAAATGCTCAACCGCAGTGATGCTCAGCTAATCCATTGCGACGTTATGGACGGAGTGTTTGTGCCGAACATCTCCTTTGGCTTCCCTGTAATCGAAGCCGTGGCACGCAAGGCCACCAAAGAGCTGGATGTTCACCTGATGATTGTAAATCCGCAGAACTATATCAGTCAGGTGCGCGACTGCGGCGCTGCCATTATGAACGTGCATCAGGAAGCCTGCGTGCATCTGCACCGTACGGTACAGGCTATAAAGGACGCCGGCATGAAAGCAGCCGTAACCCTTAATCCTGCCACTCCGGTGGAAACTCTTACCGACATCATAACCGACCTCGACATGGTGCTGCTGATGAGTGTGAACCCCGGCTTCGGAGGGCAGAAATTCATTGCCAACACTGTGGCCAAGACACGCCGCCTGCGCAACCTTATAGACCGAAGCGGCAGCAAGGCGCTGATACAGATTGATGGTGGCATAAACCTTGAAACCGGACGGCTGGTAGCCGAAGCCGGCGCCGACTCGGTGGTGGCAGGCAGTGCTGTGTTCAAAGCCGAAAATCCCGAATTATATATAAGCGAACTCGCTAAACTTTGATGGTAAACCTTTTCTTCGGAACACACAATGGATGAATTTGGTATGAACGGCGACTCGCCGCGCAAGCAGTCAACAGTCGGCAACACCGCTGCCGACAGTCGCGCTGAAGCGCCACGACGCGAGGCTGCGGCACCGCGCCGCAAGACCCGTCCCGGCCAACGCGGAAAAGCCGCTCCCGAGCGGAAGCCCTACGGGGTGTCTGACTTTATTTTCGACCGCCGGACCCACATGGGGGTAGGCGTAGTGCTGATTGTGCTTGCTGTAATGATGGCCGTGACCACAATATCGCATCTGGCGCACGGAGCCGCCGACCAAAGCCTTACCGTAGGCCGCAGCGTCACCGAGATAGTTGAGTCGGGTGAGCAGGTGCAGAACCTCGGAGGAGCATTCGGCGCCAAACTGTCGCAGATGCTCATGGCCGAAGGGCTTGGCGTGGGAGCTTTTGTGCTTGTGGTATGGCTTTCAATCATAGGTCTGAGCCTTGTGGGCGCCCGGCGCTGCAAGTTCTGGACTGTTACATTCCGCAGCCTCTTCACAGCTATAGCGCTGTCGGTGGTTGTAGGCCTGCTGACATACAACTCAGAGTCCTATACCCACTGGGGTGGGGCACACGGTCATTTTGTGAATCAGGTGCTGATTGAATACAGCAGCTGGCTGGGCGCTGTGTGCGTGTCGGTGATGATGCTCGGCCTTCTGGCAAGTGTATATCTCAACCCTCTGATTAAGGCCAAAAAGGCCATGAATGAGAAACTTACCGCCCTGCGCGACGTTCGCCGCGAGCGTATCGAGCGCGACCGTCGGCGTTCGCTTCAGGACGTAGGCACTGCCGACGTGCAGAATGCCGATGCCAAGCTCGACTCCAAGCCCATCAGTTTTGACTTTGCAGACAAAGCAGGAACCGGCAGCGAGGAGCATGCCGCCGCCGAACCGGCCTCGCAACTCTCCGACATGTGCCTATGGCCTGAAAAATCCGTGGCCGATGATGCCCCCGACTATGTCGACCACATGCCTGAAACCGAAGTAAGTGATGACAACATTGCCGATGACTTCGGCAACCTGAGCGATATGCCGGATGCCGGCTTCGGAAATATCGGCTTCAACATCGACAGCGACGACGAAACCGACCTCGCTGACAAAATCCCCGATAGCAGTTCAAGCACTGTAGAAGAACCGGATTTCAGCATTACTGAAGCCGAAAGTATCGAACAGGCAGATACACGTGTGGCTCCGGGACAGCACAACGGCATCGATCTCCCTTACGACCCCCATGCCGACCTGTCGCGCTACAATATGCCCGGCGTCGACCTGCTCGAGGAGCGCGACTGTGGCCCCGTTATCGACGAGGGTGAGCAGGAAGAAAACAAGGAGATGATTGTAAACACCCTCAAAAGTTACAACATAGCCATAGCACGAATCGAGGCCACAGTAGGCCCTACGGTGACACTTTACGAAATAGTGCCCGCCGAAGGTGTGCGCATAGCTCAGATTAAAAATCTCGAAGACGACATAGCCCTGAGCCTCGCGGCACTCGGCATCCGCATCATAGCCCCGATACCCGGTAAAGGCACAGTAGGTATCGAAGTGCCCAATCGTGTGCCCCGGACAGTATCTATACGTTCCGTACTTGGAAGCAAAAAGTTTCACGAATGTACCATGAAGCTACCCATGGCAATGGGCACCACCATTAACAACGACGTGTTCATACGCGACCTTGCCGACATGCCCCACCTGCTGGTAGCCGGCGGTTCGGGTCAGGGCAAATCGGTAGGACTCAATTGTATAATCGCATCGCTGCTGTACTACAAACATCCGTCGGAGCTCAAATTTGTACTCATCGATCCCAAGATGGTTGAATTCAGCCGGTACTCACGGCTGCAGAACCACTATCTGGCCAAACTCCCCGGCACCGAAGATCCCGTGGTGACCGATCCGCAGGAAGCCGTGGCAACGCTCAACTCGCTGTGCGAGGAAATGGACAACCGCTACCGCCTGCTGCGCGATGCCGGGGCCGTGAAAGTCGAGGAATACAACCGCAAGTTCGTCAGCCGTCAGCTCAACCCCGAGAACGGACACCGTTACCTGCCATACATAGTTATTATAGTCGACGAGTTCGCCGACCTGATAATGACCGCCGGAAAAGAAGTGAGCGTACACATAATGCGTATAGCCCAGAAAGCACGTGCAGTGGGCATGCACATGATTATTGCAACCCAGCGCCCGTCGACCGACGTCATCACCGGCCCCATCAAGGCCAACTTCCTGGGCCGTATCGCATACCGCGTGCAGCAAATGGTCGACTCCAAGACCATCCTCGACCGCCCAGGCGCCAACCAGCTGATTGGCCGAGGCGACATGCTCTTCTCGCACAACGGCAAGATGGAACGAGTGCAGTGCGCTTTCATCGACTCCGACGAGGTCGATCGCCTGACACGCTTCGTCGACGACCAGATGGGCTATCCCGAGCCATATCTGCTGCCCGAGCCCAAAAACGAGAACGGCTTCGACGGTCCGGTGCTCGACCCCAACCAGCGCGACCCCCTATTTGCCGACTGTGCCCGATTCATAGTCACACAGAGCAGCGCTTCCACATCGTCGCTCCAGCGTCGTTTCAGCATAGGCTACAACAAAGCCGGCAAAATCATGGACCAGATGGAGGCAGCCGGCATAGTGGGTGCATCGCAGGGACAGAAACCTCGCGCTGTGCTTGTCGACTCAATCACCCTCGAATCGATACTCAACAACTGATTGTTCCGAATTTTGTTATAACAGCAATGAAACGAACCCTCACATATATAATAATGGTGATAGCTGTGGCCCTTGGAGCCTTTGCCGCCACTCCGCAGCAACAGATGGCTACCGCTTCGAAAAAACTCGCCGCCGCCCCCTCGGTAAGCGCTACCTTTACGATTGTGACCAACGGAGGCCGGGGAGGTCAGGCACTCGGCTCCATGCAGATGGCAAAAGAAGCATGCACCATAAGCGCCGGCGGAATGACAATGTGGTACGACGGCACTACCCAGTGGGTATACTCCGTAGGCACTCAGGAAGTGAATATAAGCAAACCACAGCTCGAGGATTTGCTTGAGTCCAACCCGTTTGTACTTATCAGCAGCTATGCAAGCCACTTCAATGTAGCTTCAGGCGGCAAAAACATAGCCGTGCTGACTCCTAAAAACAAGCAGAACTCAGGCATCGACAAGGCTACAGTAACATTCGATGCCAACGGATGGACTGCAAAAATAAGTGTGAAATTCCAGAACGGCTCCACTATAGATGTAGCCGTGAGCAAAATCACCATAGGCAAAGCCCTGCCGGCATCGACATTCCGCTTCGATCCGCGAAAATACCCCGAGGCCGATATAATCGACCTGCGATAACACCCTATACCAAATCATTCTTCCCAAAAAACACTGTTTAGAATTATGGAACCCGTCACCACCAAATGCCTTATCATAGGCGCCGGCCCCGCCGGCTATACCGCCGGCATATATGCCGGACGAGCCAACATGCAACCCATGATGATTGAAGGCCCACAGCCCGGCGGACAGCTCATCACCACCACCGAAGTCGAAAACTTCCCCGGCTACTACGAGGGCGTCACAGGCCCCAAGATGATGGAAGACCTGCGCGCACAATGTCTGCGCTTCGGCGCCACCATCAAGTCCGGCATAGTCACCGACGTTGACTTCAGCAAGCGTCCCTTTATAGTTCGTACCGACTCCGAAGAATTCCATGCCGAAACCGTAATAATCTGCACCGGCGCCGCCGCACGCTACCTCGGACTGCCCGACGAGCAGAAATACCAGGGCCTGGGCGTATCGGCCTGTGCCACCTGCGACGGCTTCTTCTACCGCAACCGCAGCGTAGCCGTAGTAGGCGGCGGTGACACAGCATGCGAGGAAGCACTCTATCTGGCAGGCCTCGCCAAGAAAGTATACCTGATAGTACGCAAAGACTATCTGCGAGCCTCCAAAGTAATGCAGAAGCGAGTATTCGAAAACGAAAAAATCGAAGTACTCTTCAATACCAACACCGTAGGCCTATTCGGTCAGGACGTAGTGGAAGGAGCAACTGTAGTGACACACAAAGGCACCGAGAACGAAAACCAGTACAATATAGCCATCGACGGCTTCTTCCTTGCCATCGGCCATACACCCAACACCAAATTCCTACAAGGCAAAATCGAACTCGACGAACAAGGCTACATCGTAGTCAAAGGCCATGGAACCGAAACAAACATCCCCGGAGTATTTGCCGCCGGCGACGTGGCAGACCCTGTGTTCCAGCAGGCTATCAGCGCTGCAGGCATGGGTTGCCGGGCTGCCATACAGGCCGAACGCTTCCTGGTAGAAAATTCATGATAAAAAATATGCCGAAAAATTTGGCAAATTCGAACTAATGCCTTAAATTTGCGTTATAAAAACAAAGGCAAGAGAGCCACGGCAGCAATGTCGCTTAAAAATACACCCACATCAAAGTAGATTGGGAAACTCGTCAATTTAATATGAAATACCGAGACAAGCTTAGCCGCCCGATGGCGGGCCCCAACCCTCGCAAGAGGATGCTTTAAGCCAGGCGGATTACAAAGGACGGCGAGCTCTCAAATCCTGTCTTTTCGGAGTTTCATCGCATCCTTTGATGTGGACTTATAAGGAGGTTGTGTCGTATTAATTTACGACACAGCCTCTGTTTTTCTGAATATATTTGATGTTAAAGGCAACGGCGAAAGGCAATGTCATGGCGAGTCCTTGTCTTGTATACTCTTGCCTGATGACTCCTATGTCGGGCTATCCGGCTGACAATAGCACTGTTACCGTAACCCCCATAGCAGGTATATCGGCAAAAATCAATAGTAAAAAAAGAAATATTGAAATTATGCCGTGAAAAAAATGCCAAAAAACTTGCACAATCCAAAAACTATCCGTAACTTTGCACTGTCAAAAACGGAACCCACCGCGATGACAAAATGGAGAGGTGGGTGAGTGGCTGAAACCACCGGTTTGCTAAACCGACGACGGGAGCAATCCTGTCCACGAGTTCGAATCTCGTCCTCTCCGCAAAAGCGCTGCAAGTCACCGACTTGCAGCGCTTTTTTGTATCAGTCACGCCGTTGTATCAAAACTTCATTACCCCCTAAGAAACGCTATTGCCTCAGTACCACTTGGTTCTGAGGCAATAGCGTGTAGTAATCGTCCAAATCTCTTGGTAAGAGTTACTATTTTATGTACAAAGGTATGAATTTTTATTGAGATGCCAAAACTTTTCGTATAATTTTTACCCCCCAAAACAGAATGAGAGCATAATTTGCTTTAAAAACGACATAAATTGGACTACTCAATTATTTGGTAATAAGACGCATATCTTCCATCCAAATCTCTTACCAAGAGAGGGTTATCTATTGAGATAAACAGTTTTCGGAAGTGTGATAAGATGCCGCCTCTAAATAATTGATTTACAAGGGGCAATGGTTTTATCACGCTAAATAAAAGTGCACTCTTAAGCAACGAAATGTGATAAATTCCGATTTGGAATCTCCTTGTTGGTTTGTACTGAACTACGTCGGACTTGCCTTTAGGAATATGTGTCAAAAAGCGGTCGACAGATTCAACATGCGTCACGATTGCGACCTCGAACTGTTTGCCCCCACCTACGTGGTAAGGGAAACTAAGAACGGTGAGGTAAAGATGAAAACTGCCAATCTTACTTTCCATTATGTTTTTGTGCGAGGAACATTTACAGATGTGAAGATGCTTTGTTCGCAGCAGATTGGTTTTTCTTTTCTGATCGACCATGGCGCTTCTGAACGATATGCGACAGTCAGCGATAGGAACATGGCTAATTTCAAGAACATAGCCCGCGCATACAGAAACTGCCTGCCCTACTTCTCACTCGAAGATATAGACCTTGAGGAGGGCGACATCGTTGAAGTCATCAACGGTGATTTCCCGGGGCTTATAGGTGTGTATATACCTAAACCTAAAAGCAAATCTGGCAATATCATACTCAAGGTATACAATAATGTTGGCACAATTGCATTTGATGTGAAAGCAACGGATGTCAGAGTACTTGAGTTCTCGCATAAATCGACGCGGCCAAACGACCAGCTCGATGCTATAGTGCCCCATCTTCTCAGTGCATTACGGTATCATAAAATATCTGAGCCTCTCCCGTCCGCACTCGTAGCGAAGATGTTGGTATTCTGCAGCCGCATGGGAATTGTTCGGATTAACAACCGTAAACTTGATGCAAGGCTTCAGGCTGTCCTCTTCGGTTGCAATACCATTCTTGGAAATAATGAGGACGCCGAGTTGGCCAAGATCCGGTATGATAAGTTGAAGGAAGCAGTGACAAATGAATGGACATCAGCATTGATTTCGCTGATTTTCGCCATAATTGAGAATGATGCCGACAGGCTCATAAATGCCCAAGACAGTATCAAGAGCTTGACACCCACATCGAAAGCACAGAAGATGCTTGTTGAGGAATATGCATTTTACAATGAATAGGACAAGCTGGGATAGCAAGACTGTCGAAGCAATGGCCTATTTCTGTTCCTTCCAGATACAACAACGCCTTGCAGAACAGCACCGCCACTACCTCGATAATTACGACGCAACAGACCGCAAAACCCACTCCGCAGCTGATTCGCTACGCTTCAGATAGACAGAGCAAATTATAAAATATAAAATAAACTTTTAACGCGTTCGACTTATAAAGAGAGTTGCCATCATAATAGGGAATGAGGGAAGAATACGAAACTTTCTTCCCGGAGTATCCAAGGGTATGACCAACTTAAAAAAGTTTTAGTCTTATTTATAATGTGAAAATTTGACGCATACTGAACAATACACGACGAGGAAAATATGACGTATACGAATTTGAAGGCTCGTAATTCCAATATTGAAATATTGAGAATTCTTGCCATGTTTATGGTTCTTATGTTACATGTTAATTTTATGACAATAGGAGAACCAACGACAGCGGAGTCTATTACGAACCCTGTACCCACTTTTTTCAGAGTGTTTTTCCAAATGACCACGAATATTGCAGTAAATTTATTTGTGCTAATTTCGGGGTGGTTTGGCATTAGATTTAGCTATCGTGGTTTGTGTAAATTCCTTTTTCAATGTATTTTCATTGTTACATTAATGTATCTCATCGGATTATGTATTGGACTAACAACATTTGAACCTAAATTAATCCTGGAGTGCTTCTTTTTGGAGAACAATGGATGGTTTGTAAAGGCATATTTGGCTCTGTTTATACTTTCGCCGGTTTTAAATGTATATTGTAATAATTCGGATGAGGCATTCCAGCGGAGAATACTAATCTATTTCTTTGTATTTCAAACTATTTTCGGGGCATTTACGATGTCCGCTAAATTTATTCAGGCGGGTTTTTCAACGTTTTCATTCATCGGTCTATATTTGTTGGCGAGATATATGCATCAATATGGTATGAGATACACGAAATACTCAAAATACATATTTATAATATAGGTATAGGCGCTTAGAGCGCACTACCGCCATATCTGATTATTAGCGAGTTAG
>CAJUHX010000025.1 GCA_910586455.1 uncultured Muribaculaceae bacterium
ATGTCGCCCATGCCAAGGATACGGTCGGCCATACCCGAGGGGCGGAACTCGTCGATGCCTTCGAGGGTTTCGCCTGTACCAACGAACTTTATGGGCTTTTCGACAACGGAGCGGATTGATATGGCCGCACCGCCGCGGGTGTCGCCGTCGAGCTTGGTGAGTACCACGCCCGAGAAGTCGAGGCGGTCGTTGAAGGCTTTGGCTGTGTTCACGGCGTCCTGACCGGTCATGGAGTCGACCACAAAGAGGATTTCGCCGGGGTTCACGGCATTCTTTATGTTTTCAATCTCGTCCATCATCTGTTCGTCGACAGCCAGACGGCCGGCGGTGTCGATAATCACGAGATTGTTGTTATTGGCTTTTGCATGGTCGATGGCGTGGCGCGCTATGCTTACGGGGTCTTTCGAGCCTTCCTCGGAGTATACGGGAACGTCGATTTTTTCAGCGAGCACTTTCAGCTGGTCGATTGCTGCGGGGCGATATACGTCGCAGGCCACCAGCAGCGGACGCATGGCGTTTTTGCTTTTGAGGCGTTTGGCCAGCTTGGCTGTGAAGGTGGTCTTACCCGAACCCTGCAGACCCGACATAAGTATGATTGCGGGGTTGCCTTTAAGCTCCAGAGGTATGTTGTTTCCGCCCATGAGCGCCACGAGTTCGTCGTGTACAATCTTCACCATAAGCTCTTTGGGCTTGATGGCGTTGATTACGTTCTGGCCCATGGCCTTCTGCTTTACGGTATCGACGAACGACTTGGCCACCTTATAGCTTACGTCGGCCTCCATAAGGGCCTTACGTACGTCCTTAAGAGTTTCGGCCACGTTGATTTCGGTAATCTTGCCCTGGCCTTTAAGAATCTTGAAACTGCGTTCAAGGCGGTCGCTGAGGTTTTCGAACATTGACATGGTTATTGCTGTATAAGGTGGTTAGTTTCGGTATCGGGGAAAATCACTGTTGGTTTGAAGGTGCGTGCTTCCTCGAAGGGCATAGAGGCGTAGCTCATGATAATCACTATATCGCCGGGCTGTACCAGGCGTGCGGCCGCACCGTTGAGGCAAATCACACCGCTGCCGCGTTCGCCGGCGATGGTGTAGGTGTCGAGGCGTGCGCCGTTGTTGTTGTTGACAATATAGACTCTTTCGCCTACAAGTATGTTGGCGGCGTCGAGCAAATCCTGGTCGATTGTTATGCTGCCTATATAGTCGAGCCGGGATTCTGTTACGGTAACCCGGTGGATTTTTGATTTTAGAACTTCAACGTTCATGGCTTTCAAAAGAAGATTATGTTGTCAATCAGGCGTACATCGCCGCAATATACAGTGATGCACCCGGCTGCGTGGTTGGCGTCGGCCCAGTCGGCCACGGGCTGCATGGTTTCGGCGTTTACAATTTCAAAATATTCCACCTCCATGTATGGCACGGAGTTGATTGTGTCGGTCACAAGAGCTTTGGTATCGGCCACGCTGTGTCCGGCGGCGGCGAATTCCTTGCCCAGACGCAGGGCCTTGTATATTTCGGGTGCCACCCGGCGCTGCTCGGGGGTAAGGCGTACGTTGCGCGAGCTCATGGCCAGACCGTCGTCGTGGCGTTTGATAGGGCAGGCCACGATTTCCAGGTCGAAGCCCTCGATTTCCACCATGCGGCGTATTACGGCAATCTGCTGAAAGTCTTTTTCTCCGAAATATGCGCGGTTCGGACGAACCATGTCAAACAGTTTGCTCACCACCTGTGCCACGCCGTTGAAGTGTCCTGGGCGCATGGGGCCTTCCATTACTTCGGCCACGGGACCGAGGTCGAAGGTGCGGGTATCGGGTTGCGGATACATCTCGCTGACCGATGGTATAAATGCAACGTCGACTCCCGCTTTTTCCAGCAGGGCGCAGTCGGCTTCCTCGGTACGCGGATAGGTAAGCAGATCGTTCTGGTTATTGAACTGGGTAGGATTGACAAATACACTTACTACCACGGCCTGACAGTCGTGGCGCGCTTTGTCCACCAGCGATATATGGCCGGCGTGCAGGGCGCCCATTGTGGGCACAAGACCCACGGTTTTTCCCTGCTCTTTGAACTTGGCCACACGTTGGCGCAGTTCATCGACGGTACGGATTATTTCCATTGTATTTCTTTGCAAAGTAAAAGACCGAGTTCGCTCGGCTTTAATTCGGCTGCAAAATTAGTGATAATTCCTGAAATTCGCAAATTTTAGCAGATGCAGATTGATGGCTGCCGCCGAGGCGTGGGACGGTCATTTGAAAATGGCGTTGACGCGTGTGGGCGAAGCGCCGAGTTCAATCGCTTTCAAGGCATCGGCGTGTGCGTCGTCAAGCCTGTAGAGTGCCTTATTGAGCTTGGCGCGGTAGTAGTACAACTCGGGGTCGTGGCTGTAGCGTTTGAGTCCTGCCGATATTATTGCCGAGGCTTCGCTGTAGTCGTCGAGCGCCATCAGGCAGCCGGCAAGAGCCGAATAATATTCGGGCGAGGGCGTTTCTTCAACGAGCCGCCGCAGGTACGGTATTGCCAGGCGGTCCTGCCCGGTGAGCGAATACAGGGCGGCAAGTGCGGTTGCTGTGTCGAGCGACCGCGGTGCACGGCTCTCGAGTACCGTGAAATCGCTTTCGGCAATGTCGCGCCGTCCGCCGTACAGTGCCATCATGCCGTGGTAGTAGCGGGCGTCGAGGTTAAGCGAGTCTATGTTGAGTACGGTGCAGAAGTCGTCGTAGGCGCGCCGGTCGTCGCCCAGTTTCATCAGCACATGGGCGCGGTTCTGTATGGCGGTGGTCATGCGTGGGGCACGCTCTATCAGTTCGTCGAGTTTTTTCAGTGCCAGCGAATCGCGGTCCATATAGCTGTAGACCATGGCGAGATTGCTTTGCAGCAGCGGATTTGATTCTCGTTCGGGGTCTACCGACATGGCGTCGAGCAGGCGTTGGGCGGCTTCAGGGTAGTTGCCGTCGGCTATGGCTGCCTCGGCCTCGCCCACCAGTATCACGTATGGGTCTTCGTCGTAATTCACCGCTGCCGGCTCGGCGGCGTGCAGTGTGGCGGCTGCAAGCAGTGCCGGCAGTATAAGGGCTTGTTTCATCGTATGTTGCGTTTGTTTAACTCGGCCTGATATCGTCGGGCGTTGGCTATATGCGATTTATAGTCTGTGGCAAAGTTGTGGTATCCCGAGAAGTCTTCCTTGGCACACATATATATATACGGGTGTTGCGGGGCATCGAGCACGCCGTCGATTGTGGCGGTTTCTACAAGGCGTATCGGGCCGGGAGGCAGTCCGCCTACTATATATGTATTGTAGGGCGAAGGTGTTTTCAGCATCCGGCCGCTTATGCGCCGTATGGCAAAGTCGCCGATAGCAAACTTCACTGTGGGGTCGGCCTGCAGCTTTATGCCTTTGTTTAGGCGGTTGAGATACAGGCGTGCCACCCGCGGACGCTCGTCGGCTTTGGCGGTTTCTTCCTCCACAATCGAGGCCAGGGTGGCGACTCCTACAGGTGTCAGCCCAAGCTTGCGGGCCTTGGCGCGGCGTTCGTCGGTCCAGAATCGCTTGTAGGAGTCGGCTACCTGCGACATCAGTTTGACAGGCGAGTCGGTCCAGTACAGCTCGTATGTGTATGGCAGGAATGCTGCGGCAAACTGAGTGGAGTCGGCGAAGCCTATGCTGCGCAGTACAGAGTCGGCGCTATGCCGCAGGCTTTGGGCGCTGAAAGCCATGCGCGAGCCTATGCGCCTGTACAGCTGGTCGAGCGTGCGGGCATTGCCTACTGCAATACGCAGTGGAGTCTGTCGGTTGAACCGCAGATTCCGGCTTACGGTTATGGCTTTGTCGCCCGGATTGACCACATACGAGCCGTAAGCCTTGGCCGGGTCGGCCTTCTGAGCCTTCCATAGAGTGTACACTCGCGAGCCGAAGCCTTGGCCCAGGCGTGCCGATAGAGTGTCGGACAGAGCCTGCGGGCTTGTTTCTGCGGGCACATAAAAGCGCACCGGTTCTGGTCCGGTATAAGTATTGTTGATATATCGCCATGCCATCCATGCGCCTGCTGCTCCGGCAGCCAGCGCGCACAGCACGAATATGAGCCATTTGTTGGGCCGTTTCTTTTTCTTCATGCCGCGAAGTTACGTAAAAATCGTAAACTCGCAAACGGGTTTATTGAAAATTAACGGACTACAGCATCACGGGGCGCCGGTCGCTCCAGCCCTGGGTGCCGTTGCGGAGCACCAGGTCGAGCAGAGTGCGGCTGCTGCCAATGTGGCGGCGCAGTTCGGCAAAGATATCGGCTTCGCTGTTCATGCCGGTAAAGCGCAGATTGGCTATCTCGCGGCCCATGCGGTAGACGCGGGCGAATATTATGTCGGTTCTGCTTATTGTCATAGTGTCGAGGAGTTAAATTTGTGATTATGATGCAAATTTAGTTTTACATATGGGCAATAAGCAGACACAGGATGCTTAAAATATTTTAAATTTACGATAACTCGGGAGCGGAATAATGTTTTTATTTCAAGTAAGTCATAAAACACATAATATTATGAAACTCAAAACAGCAGTAGATTATCAGACCGGTCGCATTATGGCCACTGATATTGTAAAAAACGATAACGGACAGGCCTCATTGATGGCTTTTGATGAAGGAGCCACAATAGCGGTTCATAAGGCACCTGGCGATGCACTTGTGCAGGTATTGGAGGGCGATGTAGTTTTTGTGGTCGAAGGAGAGAAGCGTGAACTCACCGAGGGCGATTACTTTACCATGTCGGTAGGTATGGTACACGAAGTGTACGCGGTAAAGCGCTCGAAAGTACTGCTTACACTCATCAAAACCGACGTATGCGGCTGCTCCGAAAAAGACAAAGCACAGGCAGAAGAATTGCTGCCCGAAGCATAGATGTTTTATTAATTAATGACAATTCAGACTGAGAGGGCCGGCCGATATCGGCCGGCCCTCTCTTTGCCATATTGTTAAGCTTACAGTGGCAGACAGCGTAGCATATACTCGCGGGCCTGCTGCCAGGGTATGTATCGAGCGGTGTTGTTAGGAATCAACGACACCGGTTTCTCGTTGAGATCAACGCGCAGATAGTATCTGCCGCTGTCCTTGGCTTTGAACAGAATCATCTGAAGGTTGGCGGCCATAGGCACAACATCGAAGTCGCGCCAGTGTTGGCCTACAGTGTCGAAATAGTTGGTGAGGTAGTAGCAGCCCGGCAGGTGTAGCAGCGAAAGCAGCGGCATCAGGGTTTCGGCATGTCCGAAGCGCAGCTGAACCGATGCAGGCGAATTGCCTTCGATGAACTCCTCGGTGGTGGTAATCAGATTGGTGAGTAACTCGGAGGCGATGTCGGCAGGCAACGACGACACCGTTGTGGCTGTACGGCAAAGATATTGGCGCAGGTTGAAGCAACTCCACAGGGCGTTGTATTCGTCCTTGGTGAAATACTCGGTGGTGTTGCAGTCGACCGACATAGCCGAGCATCCGGCAATCACATAGTATTCAACCAGAGCCAGCTGCAACCGCTCGCGTTCGGAGGAGTAGGGGAAATTCCGCCCCAGCACCTTGTCGATGGCCGAGGTGGGGCAGTACTGCTCCACATATTCGTTGTATTTCTCCAGCCATGGGCCTTGCTTTTTGTATTCCACAAACTCAGTGTCGAGGTCGAAAAAACGCATTATCGGCGAGTTCATGCGGCCTGTGGTGGTTACGAAGTTGATGCGGTTGTCCATGCGGTCGAGCTGGTGGGTGAAGCTGTACATACTCATCATGGCCCGCGGCGAGTAGCTCGATATGGCGTTGACCGTTCCACCCGAAAAAGCCTCGCCGAAGTTATAGAACATGCGGGTGGCTATGGCACGCTGTTCGGCCATGCCCAGCGAGTCGAGCGAACCCCATCGGTCGGTACTCAGTGTGATGATATGCTCGTTGAGCTGTCGCAGTTTGCGGCCTGCCGGGGTTATTGTGCCCGCCGAGTCGGCGCGTTCAAGGGCGCGGCGCATAGTCATGCAGTTGACAGCCGAAGCCGGATAGCGTGCGCCGTGTCGGCCCACATGATTAATAAACACAGGGGTGAGTGAGTCGGGGTACACAGCCGGATTGATATCTGTCGGATACGGAGTCAGCGAGCCCTCGCACTGCGAGGCGCTGTAGCTTGTAAGCATGGGGTCCGCGGCATGCAGGCCTAAAGCGCCCGCCATCAGAATTACCGCCGCCAAAATATGTTTCATATCTGTTTGTGTTTTATATATTCGGAGTAGTCGTTAATATAGTCATTCTTGTCATACCCGTAGCGGCACATCACCAGCGCCACAGAGCCCGACGAGAAATCGCACAGCTGCACCCATAGCCCCGGGGGGATGTGCAGCATCTCGTAAGGCCGCTTTAGCTGGAACACGCGGCTGCGTCGGCCATCGTCGACCTTCACTGCAAAACTGCCGCTTACAGCCACAATCAGTTGGTGGTCGCGTATGTGCGAGTGCACACCACGTTCGGCCGCTGCCGGTACGTCATATATATAAAACACTCTTTCGATAGGAAATGGCACAGTGTGCATGCCCTGAACCACACAAAGGTCGCCTTTTCGGTCGCTGTGGTGAGGGTCGAGTGCTATTATCCGGGCGTCGTCGACGGTAGAATCAATCATTTCTCGCATACACCATAAAGTCTTCGTAGTTGCGTATATAGTCGGCCTCGTCGTAGTCAGTCGACGATAATATCAGGGCTATTGAATTGGTGCTGAAATTGCTTATTTCGCGCCAGGTGCCGGCAGGCACATATAGGCCGTAATACGAGCAGTTGAGGCTGAACGAGTCGCTTTCGTGTCCGTTGTCGGTCATTACGTCGAAACTGCCGCTTAGTGCTACAATCAGCTCCTGCCCCTGCCGGTAGGCGTGTCCGCCGCGGCGTTCGCCGCCCGGCACGTCGAAAATCCAGTACACTCGCCGTATCTCGAACGGTACGTCGCCGAGCTGTTCGATAGCCGTGAGGTTGCCCCGGCTATCAGGAATTTTTTTCAGATGTATTATTTTGGCGTAATTCATCACTCAATTTTTTACGCCTCTAAGTTACAAATAAAATCCGAAACAGCAAAAATATACGAGAGGGCAGTTTACTCTACAAAAAATATATTTTTAAAATTCGGAAAAAATGAGTACATTTGCATCACTAACACATTTCTTAGATATATGAAACAACTGATCCTTTCTCTGCTGGCCTCGGGTGTGGCGATAGGCGCCGTGGCCAACGAAGCGCCGCTGTGGTTGCGCGGCAGTGCCATTTCGCCCGACGGTTCGACCGTGGCATTTACCTACAAAGGTGATATCTATACTGTGCCGGTCGGCGGTGGCCATGCAACCCGCCTGACTGTCGACCCCGGTTATGACGGCACGCCGCTGTGGAGCCCCGATGGCAGCCGTATAGCATTCAGCAGCGACCGCCTGGGATCGGACGACATATATGTGATGCCGGCCAAGGGCGGCACCCCCCTGCGCATAACCACACACTCGGGTCGCGAAACACCGCTGGCATGGCTCGACGGCTCGCAGCTGCTGTTCAGTTCAAGCATGCAGCCTGCAGTAAACGCAGCCCAGGGACCCTTCCAGAGTCAGGTATATGTGGTGGATGTCGACAAAAAAGGTTCGCGTCCGCGTATGTATGTATCGCTGCCCATGACATCGGCATCGGTCGACGCGTCAGGCCGTGTGCTGTACGGCGACAAGAAAGGATATGAAGACCTGCTGCGCAAACACGAGCGCTCGTCGGGTACTTCCGACGTATGGCTCAAGGACGGCGACAAATTCACCAAACTCACCGACTTCAACGGCCACGACATGAACCCTCTGTGGGGTAAAGGCGACACATACTATTATGTGTCGGAAGAAGACGGAACCCTCAACGTCTGGCAGAACAACCTCGCCGGCAACGCCAAAAGCCAGCTCACCAAATTTACCAAGCACCCCGTGCGTTCGCTCAGTGTGTCGGAAAACGGTACCCTGGCTTTCAGCTGGGACGGTGAACTGTATGTGAAACGCCCCGGCGCCGAACCGGTGAAAATTAATGTTGAGATAGCCGGCGACGACTTCGACAACGACTTGGTACGCCGCTTTGTAAACAGCGGTGCGACCAACATGGCTGTATCGCCCAACGGCGAGGAAGTGGCATTTGTGCTGCGCGGCGACATATACGTTACCTCGGTGAAGTACGACACCACGCGCCGTATTACCGACACTCCCGCGCAGGAACGCTGTGTGGAATTTTCGCCCGACGGCAAGAGCCTCGTATACGACTCGGACCGCGGCGGCCACTGGCAGCTGTTCATCGCCAAGCCCAAAGACGATGACGACAAACTCTTTACCTACGCCTCAGAGATTGTAGAGGAACCCCTCTACAGCTGTGCTACCTCGGCCCAGCAGCCCTCGTTCTCGCCCGACGGCAAGAAAGTGGCATTTCTGGAAAACCGTACCGAGCTCAAAGTAATTGACGTGAAATCAAAGAAAGTCAACACAGCTCTCGACGGCAAATACAACTACTCCTACACCGACGGCGATGTGAGCTTCCAGTGGGCCCCCGACAGCAAATGGCTTCTTGCAAGCTATATAGGCATAGGCGGCTGGAACAATGTGGATATAGCTTTGGTAAAAGCCGACGGCAGCGAGGTTGTGAACCTTACCGAAAGCGGCTACTCCGACGGCAATCCCAAATGGGCGCTCGGCGGTAAGGCTTTTACTTTCGAAACCGGACGCTACGGCATGAAGAGCCACGGCAGCTGGGGCAATACCGGCGATATTGTGATGATGGTGCTCGACGGCGAGGCATGGGATGAATTCAATCTCACCGAAGAAGAAAAGGCTCTGGCCGAGGCTTCCGACAAAAAGAAAAAAGACAACGACGACGAAGACAAGGATAAAGACCCCACCGACATCAAAATCGAAAAGGTTAAGCCCTTGAAATTCGACCTCGCTAACCGCAAATACCGCCGTGTGCGTCTGACCGATATGTCGGGTTTCCTCGGCGACTACTACCTCGACCCCAAGGGCGAGAACCTGTACTATGTGACCTATTCGCCTGAAGGCAAAGCAAGCCTATATGCAAAGAACATTAAGAACAACGAAACCAAGCTGCTGGCCCGCGATGTAAGCGGAGGCTTTGTGCCCGACGCCAAGGGCGACAACCTGTTTGTAATTTCGGGCTCGGGCATGCGCAAGATATCGCTTCCGTCGGGCAGCATCGAGTCAATCAATTTCAACGCCGATTACAACCGCCATCCGTCGCTGGAGCGCGAATACATCTACGACCACATGCTGCAGCAGGTGGCCGAAAAGTTCTACGATGTCAATCTGCACGGTGTGGACTGGAAAGGCTATGGCGAGGCTTACCGCCGCTTCCTGCCCTATATCAACAACAACCGCGACTTTGCAACACTGCTCAGCGAAATTCTTGGCGAGCTCAACGCATCACACACCGGCGGACGCTACTCGGCGCCCGGCGGAGCCTTTACCGTAGGCAACCTCGGTGCATTCTTCGACGAGAATTATTCCGGCAATGGTCTTAAAGTCAGCGAGGTGATTGCCCGCGGCCCGCTTGCATCCACAGCTGCCGACGTTCGCCCCGGCGACATCATCACCCACATCGACGGTAAAGCCATCGAGGCCGGCCACGACTACTATCCGCTGCTCGAAGGCAAGGCAGGGCGCAAGGTGCGTCTGACCATTGACCGCAAGGGCCGCAAGAGCGGCGACATAACTGTACGCCCCATAGGCGGCGAACTCACTTCGCTGCTGTATCAGCGCTGGGTTGAGCGCAATCAGCATGTGGTCGACAGCCTGTCGGGTGGCCGAGTAGGCTATGTACATGTACAGGGCATGAACTCGCCCAGTTTCAGCAGCACCTACGACCAGGTACTTGGCAAATACCGCAACTGCGACGCCATAATCGTCGATACCCGTTACAACGGCGGCGGCTGGCTGCACAACGACCTGGCCCAGCTGCTCTCCGGCAAGGAATACGTGCGCTTTACACCGCGCGGCCAGTACATAGGCAGCGAGCCATTTTCGCAGTGGACAAAACCTTCGGTGCTGCTCGTCAACGAAGCGAATTATTCCGATGCCTACGGCTCATCGTACACATACCAGACCCTGAAGGTCGGCGACATTGTGGGGGCCCCCATACCCGGCACTATGACAGCCGTTTGGTGGGAAACCCAGATAGACCCGACTCTGATTTTCGGAATCCCGCAAGTAACCTGCTCCACACTCGACGGCACACCGCTGGAGAACCTTCAGCTCGATCCGGATGTTGTGATATATAACGCACCGGCCGATGTGCTTTCGGGCCGCGATGCTCAGCTCGAGGGTGCGGTGCGCCATCTGCTCGAAAAGGTAAATAAATAACAATTTGATGTCTACCGCCAATATAACCACCGATACCGTGCGCACACTGTGGCGCAACTGGGCTATCGCTTTCGGATCGCCGGCACTGGTAACGCTTGCTTCGTTGCTGGTGCCGCCCATCTGGCTTCCGCTCATCTGTTTGCTTATGGCTTACATGCTGCTGCTGATACACCGGCGGCGCATCGATTCGGGCCACAGAATGGCCGGGTGTTCGCTGGTGATATGGCTTACCATGATAGCCATGGCCGGAGCGGCCGTGATTACCGCACTGATAAACATTGTCTATTCGCCTAAGGTGATTCCTACCATTGTGGCCGACAATCCTGCGTTGCCGTTCATTACATCGCTTGTGGTATATCCGCTGATGTGCGCAGTAAGCCTCTACGGACTGCTGATGGAGCAGAACAACTGCTGCTGCCACCGGTGTCAGGCCACTAACGGATACTACGACGGCGACAGTTCGGTGGCGACCTTCTACTCGCGCGAGTCGCGTTATCAGTTGCGTATGTCCCTGACATTGTCGGCAGCCATAAGCGTGGTGGCCACGACTTATTACTTTCTGTTCTATATCAATGTGAACCTGAATTCGCCCGACCGCTTCTTCTTTGTGGTGCTTCCGCTGGCGCTGTATGTGCTGTCGCTGGGTTATATGGTAATCCGCTACTTCCGCATGTACAATGCAGTGGTGAGCAGCCGCCACGGCGGTCATCGCGTGCACTCGCAGTTCACACTGGTACGCTATTTGCTCTTCAGCGGCGACTGTCTGCTGCTGAGCCAAGACGACAATGGCGACTGGGACACTCCGGTGCTGAACATAATAGACCGTACCGACCGTGAACTGCCAGGCGAAAAGGCCGCCGCTATGGTAGAAAAAGTGCTCGACAGCAATGATTTCACACTGCGTTTTCTGTATCAGAACGGAGCTTATGCCAACGGCGCCAATGTGCTTCATTACGCTGTATTCCTGCCGGAAGATTCCGCAGTTCTGCCCAAAGCCAGACGATGCTCGTTCGACGACATTCAGCGCCTGCTGATGGCCGACAGGCTCTCACCCTATATCACAAACGAACTTTACCGAATCCACAACATTACCATGGCGTGGAAGACATACGACCGCCGTGGCCGTCGACTTTATCCGATACGCCATTACCAGCCTACATTCCGTCTGCGCGACCTCAAGAACTGGGATGTGGACTACAACGACACCGTATGGCTGCAGGTGGCCGGAAACAACGAAGACAAGCCACTGTACCATGTGCGCCGTTTTATAAACCGATACCTGTTATTTCAAAAATCCGACAACTGATGGCTCAACCGCTACTGGTTATTACCGGCCCTACCGCCTCCGGAAAGACCGCACGCGCTGTCGATGTGGCCAAGGCATTCGACGCCGAGATTATCAGCGCCGACTCGCGCCAGGTATACCGTGGCATGGATCTGGGCACCGGAAAGGACCTCGACGAATACGGCTCTGTTCCGTATCATCTTATCGACATCGCGCCTGCCGGCTATCGCTACAACCTTTATGAATACCTGCGCGACTGTCGCAAGGCTCTTGTCGACATACGCAGCCGTGGTCGTCTGCCGCTTTTGTGCGGCGGCACAGGGCTGTATGTCGAGTCGGTGTGCAAGGATGTCAGACTGCCCGAAGTGCCCGAGAATACGTTGCTGCGCCGTCAGCTCGAAGGCAAGACGCTCGACGAGCTGACCGCCATTCTCGCCTCGATGCAGCAGTTGCACAATACAACCGATGTGGACAGCACACGTCGGGCAATCCGCGCCATTGAAATCGCCACTTATTGTCGCGAACATCCCGAGGCTGCGCTTGGTATGTGTGGCAGACCATCTGACAACGCCTTGATTATAGTGGTGGATATACCGCGCGATGCACGCCGGCAGCGTATTTCGGATCGTCTGCAGGCACGCCTCGATGCCGGAATGGTCGACGAGGTACGCCGCCTTATCGACGGCGGAGTAGCGCCCGACGACCTTATTTACTACGGACTGGAGTATAAATTCATAACACGCCATCTGATAGGCGAGCTGAGCTACGACGAAATGGTGTCGGGGCTCGAAATAGCCATCCACCAGTTTGCCAAGCGACAGATGACATGGTTCAGAGGCATGGAGCGCCGTGGATTCAGACTTCATTATCTGCCCTATGACCTCGGGCGCGAGGAATTTGTGGGCGAAGTCCGCCGCCTTGTCGGCTCCCTTGGCCTATGAAGTCGTGCCGGGCAATTTACACTGCAATACTGCTGCCGCTATGTGCCGTAGCACAGGTGCCCGGCGCTCTAAGACATGAATTTTACCACCAGCCGGTTGAATGGTTGCCGTGCGATACCCTGCGCGACCCTCTGCCGCCGGCTTTCGCAGCGTTCGACGCCCATCTTAGAGTTCGTGTCGCATCGCACCATCGGCTTGATATATCGCTGATTTACAATCGCCGCGATTCGCTCAATTATCGTCTTTGCCGCCTTTTTCGCGACCCTGCGCCAATCGACGACCGCATCGTGGCCGCGCCGGTATATATCGCCGTCAGCGAGATTCGCAATGGCCGGGAAATAAATACAGACACTCACAAGATAAGCCGTGGCCTCACCGCACAGTCCGACGACTACAGCCTGAAGCTGCTGAGCGCACATGGCTCCACAGTACTCGTGGCCGGACAGAACGGAGAGATATTCAGGCAGCAGCTCGAATTCGACTATATAGACAGCGAGGAACTGCTTTGGCTCTGTGGCGACAAGGCAGCGGTGGTACGCCATACGTTGACTGCCGACGCCATCGACGAGCCTGTGCGGAGCCGTTTTGCCGATGCTGATTCCATGCAGGCATATCTGCGCGAATCGACCGACCCCAACGAAGGATACTGGGTATATTTCGACCGCGACAGCGATCCCCTGCGCATGAGCATACCGGGCAACTACCGCCTCGCCACCGTTCGCCGCGAGGATGCCGACGGCTACGAGATAGTGTATCTGGGCGGCGCGCCGCAGTCGGCCCGACGCTGGAGCCCTATGCTTGTCAAGGGCTATCTGCTGCCTACAGGATTCACAGGCCACTTCGACCTTGTATGGTTTGACCTCAATGGCCGTAAACAGAAGCGCGAGGCAAGTGCCGACATAACCGACTGCTCAAGCCTCACGCTGTATTTTCCGCTGCACGGCAGCAAAGTACGATTCCGCAGAGCCTTACAGACTGATTGATACCCCGGCATTTATGCAGCGGGGGAGCGCAGGGCCGTAGATGTAGCCCGAGTCGCGGGTGGGGCCGAGGTCGAAATCGTTCTGATACGAATTGAAAATATTGCTCACGCCCGCCGATAAATCAAGATTCACACGGTTGAACAATTTGAAATTATAGGTCAGTTTCAACGAGGCATCGAAGAACGATTGGGTGCGTACCGCCAGGTCGATGTCGGTGCCCGAACCCTCCATGTGCTGTACCGTCATCGGACCGGTGCCGGTGGCGCTGAAGTTGGCTGTCAGGTGGTGGGTGATTTCCCAGTTTGCAGTCAGGTATCCGTATATGTCGGGAGTGCGGAACATCCGTTTCTCGGCAGGAACGTCCGGGTTGTCGCTCCATTGCTCCGCTTCCTTGTAGCGGCTGCGCTGCAGCGTAATGCCGCCCTGCAAGTCGAAGTGACTCGAAAAGAACGCCTTGGCCTCGATGTTGATACCCATTACACGGGCGCCGCTGCCGTTGTAACGTTCGAGTACGGCGTTACCCATGGCATCGGTGCCTTCAAGCTGGCGCAGGGCAAACACGTCGCGCAGGTCGGTGAAGAATCCTTCCACCAGCAGATTGGTCTGTACATTGCCGAAACGGTGGTAGAGGTCGGCCGACAAGCTGACACTCTGTGAGCTTTCCTGCTTGAGGCCCGGAGCCAGCACGGTAACCACACGCTCGCCGCCTACGATTGCCACGTGGAAGTCTTCGTCGTAAGCCTGGGGAGAACGGAAGCCGGTGGAGTACGATGCCCTGAAGTTCATATTCTTCGACGGATTGAAGCGGACATTCACGCGCGGCGATATAATTGGGTTGTGTATCAGCGAATGTTTGTCCAGGCGGGCACCGGCCAGGAAGCCCCAGCGTTCGTTGCGCCACTCATTCTGCAGATAGGCACTGTAGATTCGCACACACTGTTTTACATCGTGGTTGTAGCCTATGGTTACATCGCGCAGGCGGTTGAACGAGTATTCGACACCGGCAACCAGCTCGGCCGGCATAAACAGAAAGCGGTTCATGGGGTGTGTCCATTGGCTGCCGGCGGTGATAACCACATCGGAGGTTCGTCCGTATGCGTCGGGGTCCATGTCTGAGCCGTAGTAGCTTTGTCGGCGTGTGTTCTGGGCAGCGGCGAACACCGACAGATGGTCGCGGTGGTCGCGCAGCCACAGGTCGTAGGTGGCTTCGCCCGAATGTATGTTGTGGTCGGTCTGTTCGGCAATCATGGCCATATGCGCCGGAACTTTCAGCCGGTCGCCACCGCGGCGGTATTCATGTGTATTATGGTACTCCACAGTGAGCTTGCTGATGTCGGAGGTGCGGAAAAAGCCGCGGGCTCCCAAGGTCTGGGTTTTTAGCTGTGCCACCTCGGTGAATCCGTCGCCATTGTGGTCATAACCGTCGCGATAGCGGCTCTGGCCGTATATGAAAAGTCCGGCCAGACCGTTGTCGGTCACCACCGAAGCGTTGAGGGTGGTGTTGTTGTCGAATGCTCCCGACGGGCCGATGGAAGTCAGCTGATGCGACACCTGGGCAGAGTTTACCATAGGGTCCTTGGTTATGATGTTGATGGTGCCTCCGACAGCCGATGAACCGAACAGGGCCGAACCGCCGCCGCGCATCACTTCTACGCGGTCAATCATGTTGGCCGGAATCTGTTCAAGACCATATACACCGGTAAGGGCCGAGAACACAGGACGCGAGTTCATCAGAATCTGTGAGTAATGGCCGTCAAGACCGTTGATGCGCACCTGTGTGAAGCCGCAGTTCTGGCAGTCGTTCTCCACACGCACGCCCGGCTGGAAGTCGAGGCCGTCGGCCAGCGAACATGCTCCCAGGCGCTGAAAGGTGGCGCTGTTGAGTACATTTACCAGCGACGGACTTTCGCGACGCCTTGTTTCGCTTTTCGACGATGTCACCACTACCTGGTCAAGCATAAAGGCGTCAGGCAGCACTTCGAAATTCAGTTCTACGGTCTGGGCGGAGTTGACCTTGGTTTTGCGGGTCTGGGTCACATAGCCTATGCTCGATACCTCCAGCGAGTACTGGCCGGGTTTGAGGTCGCGGAACATATAGTGTCCGGAGGCATCGGTTACGGTTGCCATGCTTGTGCCCTGGATTCTGATTACACATCCGGGCATGTGTTCGCCGTTCTCGGCATCAATCACGTGTCCGCCTATATTGGCGTCGGTTACTTTTGTTTTTTGTGCATACGCACACATAGCGCTCAGGGCCACAGCCACAAGCGCGATAATAAATTTCTTGATCATTGCTTGAAAAAATAATGTGAGATATTCGGTTACAGACTGATTATCTCACTGCCGGCGGTCCGCGCAAATCCAATCCGGGGATGCGTGCCGCCGATATTTCGGCAATGCAAGTGTTGAAGATACGGTTGTACAGCACGGGGGCGCTCGGCACCGGAGTATGTCCGGTTGCTTCCACCGATGCTGCGGTAAGGTTAAGAAGCGAAACCAGCGACAGGCTCTGCGAACTGTGGCTGTGGTGCGACGACGGCAGATAAGGGTGCGAGTGGGTTACTGTGTGGCCGTCGTCGGTGGTGTGCGAGTGTATGAACACTGTGTTCGAGAATATAAAGTTCACGAACAGTACAAGTGTAAGTGTGGCTATTATTTTTGCACCTCTCGCTTTCACGCCGCAAAGTTACAAAAAAATATGCGAACGTTCAAAATTCACCCGTGAATGTATTGGAAGTTGCGAGGCTGTTTCAGCCGAGTTGCGAGGCGATGACCGAGTTATAATACTTCGGGTCGCCGGTGACTTCGCGGCCAAGCCACGCGGGATACGTGATTGCAGTGTCGGCCGCAGGCAGCTCTATTTCGGCCACCACAAGGCCGGGGCACGGATGGTGGAACTCGTCGACCTCCCAGCGCAGGCCGTCGGCTGCAGGTACTATATGGCGGGTCTTGTGCAGGCACGGACGTCCGCTCGATTGTATCATCTCCATAGCATCGGCTACAGGTATGGGGTACTCCCATTCGCCTCGCTCGGAGCCGTAGTTGCGGCTCTTTACGGTCAGCCACGCCTTTTCGCCGCATACGCGCAGGCGTACAGTTGCATCCGGGTCGCTGCTGAGATAGGCCTGGCGGATATCGAGCCGCTCGGTGGCGCAGTCGGCGAAACTGCGGTCATTGACCAGAAACTTGCGTTCGATTTCTGTCGCCATTACTCGTCGATACTATAATTGAGAAATTCAACAAACGGAGCCAGAGGCTGCAGCAGTTCGGCAGTCTTCTCCGGCCAGAAGGGGTCTTCGAAGAACTTGCGTCCGGTACGTGCAAACAGGCCATAGTCGCGCAGGCGCAGCCAGGGGGCTTGCGGGTGGTCTTTGGGATATTCGCGCGGTACTGTCTTGAGAGCGTTGAACGTCAGCAGCTCATAGTTTTGACGTATGCCGGGCGAGTTCATAATATCTTCCCACTCCTCGATATTGTCCACAATGGCATGGCGCAGTTTTTTCAGCACCGGAGCAGGCGGACACCATATGCCGCCGTACAGACCGGCCTCGCCGCTGTCGATATCCTGATGGAGATAGAATCCCGCATAATTTTTCTCGCGGCCTCGGGGAGATATTGCAGCCGAAAAATAAGTCTTGTAGGGGGTCTTGTCGGGCGAGAAGCGTGTGTCGCGGTATATGCGGTATGCGGCCCGTCGGGCACTCTGCATGGCAACTGCCGGCATCCATTGCGCCACCAGCGATATGAGCCTGTCGAGGTCATCGAGCCATAAAGCCCGCAGTTCGTCAAACTCCGGCTTGTTAGCTTTGAACCACTCGCGGTCGTTGTTGCGCGAGAGTTGTTCGAGAAACTCGAACACGCGTGTCATGTAATATTTCTGAGTCATGTATCTATAACGGAAATTTTGCGGAATTGGTATATGGGCCGACAATCAAAAAAGCCGCCGGAGCAAAGTGCGCCAACGGCTTTTTGATTGTATAATACTAACGCTTACCAGATGATAACGCGTTCGGCTTCGGGACGGAACATTTCGTCGCCTTCCTTGATATTGAAAGCCTTGAGGAAGGGAGCTATGTTGCGCAGAGTCACGTTCACACGGTTTTTACCCAGCGAGTGAACATCGCCTGTAGTGAGCGAGCGCATTTCCTCGGGACGGATGTTGGAGGCCCAGAGGTTTGCATAGTTCATGTAGAAAACCTGCAGCGGATCGAAGCCGTCGATTTGGGCTTCTTCCGAAGTGATGTCTACACCTTTCTTCTTCTGCGAGTCGAGGAAAGCGGTCATGGCTACACGCAGGCCGCCCTGGTCGGCGATATTCTCGCCAAGGGTGTACTGGCCGTTGGCCATAAGTCCGGGCAGAATCTCAACGACGTTGAACTGCTCCACCAGGCCCCGGGTTTTCTCGGCAAACGCAGCGGTGTCTTCAGGAGTCCACCAGTTTACCATATTGCCTTCAGCATCGAAGTTGCAGCCCTGGTCGTCGAAGCCGTGAGTCATTTCATGACCGATAACCACACCGATACCGCCATAGTTCTCGGCATCGCTGGCATTGGGGTCGAAGAAGGGAGCCTGCAGAATACCGGCAGGGAACACAATCTCGTTGGCCAGCGGGTTATAGTAGGCGTTGATTGTCTGAGGTGTCATGCTCCATTCGGTCTTGTCGACCGGTTTGCCCCACTTTTTCAGCTGTTCGTTGTTGTGCCATTTGCTTACATTGTGCATGTTTTCGTAGTACGACAGGGCAGGGTCGATTTCCATAGTGCTATAGTCCTTCCATTGGTCGGGATAGCCTATTTTTACGGTGAATGCGTTCAGTTTCTTTATGGCATTTAGCTTGGTATCGTCGCTCATCCAGTCGAGGTTGATGATGTGTTTGCCCAGTGCGGTGCGCAGGTTCTCTACCAGACCAATCATGTACTGCTTTGACGACTCGGGGAAGTACTTTTCCACGTACAGCTGGCCGATAGCCTCACCGAGGGCGCCTTCGGTGGCGGCCAGAGCGCGTTTCCAGCGCGGACGCTGCTGCTGTACACCGCTTACAACCTTGCTATAGTCGAAGTTGGCGTTGGTAAAGGCATCGCTCAGCTTGCCGGAGGCCTGGTTTACATATTCCCACAGCAGGTAGTCCTTGATTTCGCGGTCGGAGAGAGAACCGAGCAGATTGTCGGCCTGCTTCACAGTGTTGGGATTGGTTACGATTACAACTTCGGGTGTAGCTATATTCATAGTCTTTACGAAGTAGTTGTTCCAGTCCACGTGCGGATAATCGGCTTTGAGCTGCGCTATGCTGCGTGGGTTGTACATAGCGGGGATGTTGCGGCTTTCCTCGCGGGTCCAGGTGGAGTCGGCCAGGAGAGTTTCGATTTTCATCACGTTCTTGGTTATGCGTGCGGCATCTTTCTTAGAGTAGCCAGCGTTCTGCATCTGACGTGCTATGAGCTTCTTGTAAGCCTCACGAACCTTTTTGTTATCGGTGTCGTTGAGCAGATAGTAGTCGCGGTCGCCCATACCCAGACCTGTCGCCGACACATACATGGCGTACTCGTTGCTGTTGGCCAGGTTTTCCATCGGGCCTGCGCCGAAGAAGGGGTTGCTGTAGTTGGCGTGTATCCACATAATCAGGTCGGCCATGCCCTCGTGTGTAGTATTCTCTATTTTCTTAAGGTCGGCCAGGATTGGCTTGGCGCCTTCGTTGTTGCGGCGTACCGAGTCGAGAGCCTGATTGTAGATGGTTGATACCTTGAAAGCCACGGTGCCGGGCTTGGGATTGGTGGCAGAGAGATTTGTTACGATGTCACGCACGCGGTACTCGCTGGAGTCGTTCAGAATATTGAACTGGCCGTAGCGGGCATGCTCGGCGCTGAGCGGGTGAGCTTCCATCCAGCCTTTGTTTACATGCTGATAGAAGTCTTTCGAAGGTGCGGTAGTCTGGTCGATATAGTTCGGATTCAGACTTTTAAGATGCTCCTGAGCGCTGAGGCTCATCGATGCAGCAGCCAACATGGCACCTGCAAGAATTATCTTTTTCATTAAGGATGTAATTTTGGTTCTGTATAGTATGACGCAAAAAGGATGTTAAAATTACATTCTGAAACATTTTTTTCGTCGCTATACCGTTTTATTTTCTACGTGGTTATTGTAAGAAAATTTCACGAGTGGTATCTTAATCCTTGGAAAAACGGCAAAAATCGGCAAAATAACCTTGGAAAAGTGGCAAAAAACGGTGAAAATGCCTTGGAAAAACGGCAGAAAATGCTTAACCTTGCCGAAAATTCGATATTAATATGGCTCTATTCCGTTATCTTACAGAATACTTAAATGAGTATTCCTATGTGCAATACGAAGTGACAACATGTTGATTCTCAATACATAACCCCTTTATGGGTGACGGTATAAACTGCAAGGATGCAATTTTTACAGTCACCCATAAAGGGGTTTATTATAAGAGTGATAATCGGGATTCCCGGGGCTGCCTCGGGCTTGTTATGCAGCTGCCGCGGAGGCTCGTTAATCTGCAATACTCCCTCTTTGTACGTTATTTACTCCCACTCGATGGTTGCCGGTGGCTTCGACGAGATGTCGTAACAAACGCGGTTTACGCCGCGGACGTTGCGGATGATGTCGTTGCTCACCTGCGCCATGAACTCATATGGCAGATGTGCCCAGTCAGCAGTCATGGCGTCGGTCGAGGTTACGGCGCGGAGTGCCACGGCGCGTTCGTATGTGCGTTCGTCGCCCATCACGCCCACGCTCTGTACAGGCAGCAGTATCACGCCGGCCTGCCATACCTTGTCGTAGAGGTTCCAGTCGCGCAGGCCGCGGATGAAGATGTCGTCGGCATCCTGCAGTATGCGTACTTTTTCGGCTGTGATGTCGCCAAGAATACGTACTGCCAAACCTGGACCCGGGAACGGATGGCGTTTGATAAGGTGTTCGGGCATGCCCAGCGAACGGCCTACGGCGCGAACTTCGTCCTTGAACAGCAGGCGCAGGGGCTCGCACAGCTTCAGGTTCATCTTCTCGGGCAGACCGCCTACGTTGTGGTGGCTCTTGATAGTGGTGCCGGTGATTGATAGCGACTCGATGCAGTCGGGGTAGATGGTACCCTGGGCCAGCCATTTCACGTCCTTGATTTTGTGGGCCTCTTCGTCGAATACGTCGATGAAGCCTTTGCCTATGATTTTGCGTTTGGTTTCGGGGTCGGTGACACCTGCAAGCTCGCTGAAGAACTTGGCTGAGGCGTCGACACCCACTACATTCAGGCCCAGGCATTCGTAGTCGCGCAGTACATCGCGGAACTCGTTTTTGCGCAGCATGCCGTGGTCAACGAAAATACAGGTCAGGTTCTTGCCTATGGCACGGTTGAGCAGCACAGCGGCCACCGACGAGTCGACGCCGCCGCTCAGGCCCAGCACTACCTTGTCGTCGCCCAGCTGCTGTTTGAGTTCGGCCACGGTCGAGTCGATAAACGATTCGGCGCTCCAGCTCTGAGTGGAGCCACAGATGCCTGCCACAAAGTTCTCGAGCAGCTTCGTGCCGCACTCCGAGTGATATACCTCGGGATGGAACTGCACGCCCCATACTTCTTCGCCTTCTATCTGATAGGCCGCGCAGGGCACTTCGGCAGTCGAGGCTATGATGTGGAAGTTGGCGGGAAGTTCGGTGATGGTGTCGCCATGGCTCATCCATACCTGTGCGCCCGGTTCGATGCCGCGCAGCAGCGGATTTGCCTCGTCGACCTTGGTAAGATTGGCGCGGCCATACTCGCGCGAGTCGGCCGGCTCCACTTTGCCTCCGTTGGCATAGGCCATGAACTGTGCGCCGTAGCAGATTCCCAGCAGAGGATAGTGGCCGCGGATACGGTCGAGCTCAATCCTGAAGGCTTTCTCGTCATAGACCGAGAACGGGCTTCCGGATAGAATCACGCCTATCACCGAGTTGTCATCGTAGGGAAATTTGTTGTAGGGCACAATTTCGCAATAAGTGTTCAGCTCGCGGACACGGCGGCCAATCAGCTGCGTGGTCTGCGATCCGAAGTCGAGAATAATGATTTTTTCTTGCATATTGTGATTGTCTGCGATTTTCGATGCTGCAAAGTTACGATTTTTTCCACAAATAAATACAATTCCGACAACGACAACTTGCCATAGCTCCTTTTTTTTCAGAAAAAATCACTAATTTTGCAGTTCCAAATATCAAGCCGGTACGACTTTGAAGACTTCAATAAAAAAAATTCTGCTCGTTTTAGTGTTTTTAGCAGGTGTGGCGCAGTCCTCGCATGCCGTCAGTTTTGCTCTCGACTCTATTGCCGAATGGGGCAAATTCCCGCGTTTCTGTGTGGGGGTGTACCGTTGGGGCGACAAGTTTTTCAACACCTACGACTCTGCATATGTCAAAGGCACCGGCTATAAATTCAACGTAAAAATAACCACTGACTCGTGGTTCGACTTCTATAACTTTATGCTGCCCGAGCGTACGGTGATGCACATGCGCAGCGACCCCTCCACATCGATTGGCGCCCATCTGACATATATGGCGGTATCGGTAGGTTACGACATAAACTTCTCGCGTCTGTTCGGCGGCTCACATCAGGCCCGTTCGCGGTATAACTTCGGTTTTAACTGCAGCCTGTTCGCGGCCGAGTTCAACTACGTGAGCAACGATGTAGGCACACGTATAACCAGCTTCGGCACTGATGGCAAAAGTATAAGTATGAAGTTGCCTTTCGACGGCATAAACGTGTCGTCGTGGAATCTCGATACCTATTATTTTTTCAATCACAAAAAGTACTCGCAGGCAGCGGCGTTCGGCTACAGCAAACTGCAGCAGAAGAGCCAGGGCTCGCCCTATGCCGGTATCTCGATTTATACACAGCATTTCGACTTCGATTTCAGCGGGTTGCCTCGCGAGATGCTCGACCGTCTGCCGTCATCGTGGCAAAACTATCAGTATAACGTCAAGACCCATAATTTTGCCTTTCGTCTGGGCTACGGTTATAACTGGGTGCTGGGCAAGCACTGGACTATTGGTGTGAGTGAATCGCCGGTACTCGGTCTTAAAAAGGGCTTTATAAACAGCAGCGAGGAACACCTGTCGTTTTCGCTGTACAATCGCCTGAACGCATCGGTGGTATGGAACAGCGGTCCGTGGTTCGCCGGTATGACAGGCAAGTGCGACGTAGGTCTGATTTACGACAAGGAGCATACTTTCACCAATGCGTTCATTACCGGCCAGGCATCGGTAGGCTACCGTTTCAACCTGTGGTAAGGCGTCAGCGCCGGCCCATGAACATCTTGTTTTTACGCAAATAACGCCCGGAAAGCATCGTCGACGCGTTTTACCTCAATCAGTTTCAGACGCATCGATGCGGTGTCGACGCCCTTGAGATTTCCCTGCGGTATGAGCATGTGGGTCATGCCAAGTTTTTCGGCCTCACTTATACGCTGTTCTATACGGGTAACAGGGCGGATTTCGCCCGACAGACCCACTTCGCCGGTCATGCAGTAGCCACGCGGTATGGCCATGTCGACATTGCTCGACAGTACGGCGCTGATTACGGCCAGGTCGAGTGCCGGGTCGTTTACCTTGAGGCCTCCGGCAATATTCAGAAATACGTCTTTTTGCGCCAGTTTGAAGCCGACACGCTTTTCGAGCACTGCCAGGAGCATGTTCATGCGTTTGCCGTCGAAGCCGGTGACGCTGCGCTGGGGAGTGCCGTATGCGGCCGTGCTGACCAGAGCCTGCGCCTCGATGAGGAAAGGCCGTGCGCCATCTATTGTCACGCCTATGGCCATGCCCGAGAGGTCTTCGTCGTGCTGCGACAGCAGCATTTCCGAAGGATTGGTGACCTCGCGCAGTCCGTGGCGGCACATCTCGTATATACCCAGTTCGCTGGTAGAGCCGAAGCGGTTCTTTATGGCGCGCAGTATGCGGTACATGTACTGTCGGTCGCCCTCGAACTGTATTACGGCGTCGACTATATGCTCCAGTACCTTGGGGCCTGCAAGCGAACCTTCTTTGGTGATATGGCCGATGAGCAGTACCGGCACCGATGCCTCCTTGGCGTATTTCAGCAGCCGGGCGGCGCACTCGCGCACCTGGCTGACAGAGCCGGCCGACGACTCGATGGCATCGGAGGCTATGGTTTGGATTGAGTCTATTACCAGTATGCCGGGCTGTACTTCCTCGATATGGCGGAAGATGGTTTCGAGCGATGTTTCGCAGACTATGAAACAGTTGTCGCTGCCGCGGCCTATGCGGTCGGCGCGCAGTTTCAGCTGAGTGGCGCTTTCCTCGCCCGACACGTACAGTATGGTCTTGGACTTTATGGAAAGCAGGTTCTGGAGTACAAGTGTGGACTTGCCTATGCCCGGTTCGCCGCCTAAAAGCACCAGTGATCCGGGTACCAGACCGCCTCCGAGCACACGGTTCAGTTCCCCGCTTGGTAGCTTTATGCGGGGTTCGTCGAGAGCCTGAATGTCGTTGACGGCCATGGCTACCGAGCGTCCGTGTCTGGCCACCGGCGAAGGTGTGCGTTGTGCGGTGACACTCACACGCTCCTCGACCATGGTGTTCCAAGCGCCACATGCGGGGCACTTACCCACCCATTTGGGTGAGTCGGCCCCGCATGTGCTGCAATACCATACGGATTTGCTTGTTTTTTTAGCCATAGGCTTTATGCGTTACGTCCGTGGCAGTTTTTGTATTTCTTGCCTGAACCGCAGGGACATGGGTCGTTACGGCCTACTCTGGGTCCGGCCTTCACGGGCATGTGCTTGGGGCGTTCGCCCTGCTGCTGGCTTGCCACACGGCGCTGCTCCTCGCCAGGGGCTTCGGCTTTGGTTTCGTTGTATCGAACGGCCTTGTGGGGCATTTCGGGTCCGGCTTCCTTCATTTCCACACTCTGCTGAGGAGCCTGAGGCTGCCGGGGCGCGGACTGCTGCTGTTCTTCCTCGGCAGGCTGCTGGGCTTGCTGAGGCTGGGGCTGTTGTGCCTGCTGCTGTTCGGTGGGAGGCGCTACAGGTATGCTGGCGCGCATCAGACATGATACCGCCTTGCTGTTGAGCTGGTTGAGCATGGATTCGAACAGATGGAACGACTCTACCTTGTAGATTACCAGAGGGTCTTTCTGCTCGTAGCTTGCATTCTGTACGCTCTGGCGCAGCTGGTCGAGTTCGCGCAGATGCTCTTTCCAGAGTTCGTCGATGGTCACAAGCACCAGTTTCTTCTGCCATTCCTTCACAATGCTGCGGCACTCGGTGTTATAGGCTTCCTGCAGGTCGACGCGCAGGTTGAAACGGCGGCGTGAGCCGTCGGAGATAGGCACTATGATGCGTCCGCGGTATTCGGTGTTCTCGTACATGTTCTTGATTACCGGCAGAGCTACCTCGCGGATACGTTCGTTGCGGCGGTTGAAGGCCTCGATGGCAGCTTCGTGCAGGCGCTCGATTTTTTCTTCGCGCGAGAGGCTGCGGTATTCGTCCTCGGTGTAGGGCAGTTCGATTGACAGCAGTTTCAGGGCTTCCTGTTCGAGGTCGGCATAGAACGATGCTTCTTCGTTGTTTACTATCAGGTTCTCTACCGAGTCGTAAATCATGTTGGCGATGTCGATGCCTATGCGTTCGCCTACGAGTGCGTGGTGGCGGCGTGTGTATATGTAGTTACGCTGCTTGTTCATTACGTCGTCGTATTCGAGCAGGCGCTTGCGGATGCCGAAGTTGTTTTCTT
Organism: uncultured Muribaculaceae bacterium; assembly: GCA_910586455.1. Classification (GTDB taxonomy): domain Bacteria; phylum Bacteroidota; class Bacteroidia; order Bacteroidales; family Muribaculaceae; genus CAG-873. Next base: position 25,314 of record CAJUHX010000025.1, read on the forward strand.
CCACACGTTTCTGGGCCTTTTCGATGGCGTTCGACACCATTTTGTGCTCAATAGGCTCGCCTTCCTGCAGGCCGAAGCGGTCGAGCCACTTCATTACCGAGTCGGTGGCGAACAGACGCATCAGCTGGTCTTCGAACGACACAAAGAAGATTGATGTGCCGGGGTCGCCCTGACGGCCTGCACGGCCTCGGAGCTGACGGTCGACGCGGCGCGACTCGTGGCGCTCGGTGCCTATGATTGCCAGACCGCCGGCGGCTTTCACCTCGGGGGTAAGCTTGATGTCGGTACCGCGGCCCGCCATGTTGGTGGCGATGGTCACAGTGCCGGGTCGGCCTGCGAGGGCCACAATCTCGGCTTCGCGCTGGTGCAGTTTGGCGTTGAGCACATTGTGTTCGATACGGCGCATCTTGAGCATTTTGCTCAGAAGCTCCGAGATTTCAACCGAGGTGGTACCTACCAGTACCGGACGACCTTCTTTTACCAGGCGCTCGATTTCTTCGATTACGGCGCTGTACTTTTCTTTCTTGGTCTTGTACACGCGGTCGTTCATGTCGATACGTGCAACCGGACGGTTGGTGGGGATGGTAACCACATCAAGCTTGTAGATGTCCCAGAACTCACCGGCCTCGGTTTCGGCTGTACCGGTCATACCGGCCAGCTTGTGATACATGCGGAAGTAGTTCTGCAGTGTGATGGTGGCGAAGGTCTGTGTAGCGGCCTCTACTTTCACGCCTTCCTTGGCTTCGATGGCCTGGTGCAGTCCGTCGGAGTAGCGGCGGCCTTCCATGATACGGCCTGTCTGTTCGTCGACAATTTTGATTTTATTGTCGTCGATAACGTATTCTACGTCTTTCTCAAACAGTGTGTATGCCTTCAGCAGCTGGGTCACGGTGTGTACGCGCTCGGCCTTTACGGCATAGTTCTGCATCAGTTCGTCTTTGCGGGTCTGGCGTTCGGTGGCGTCGGGCAGGTGTTCGAGTTCAGACAGCTGCGAGGCAATGTCGGGAAGCACGAAGAAGGTGGGGTCTTCGATTTTGCCGGTAAGTTCGTCGATACCCTTGTCGGTGAGTTCTACACTGCGGTTCTTTTCGTCGATTACAAAGTAGAGCGGGTCGGTGATGAATGGCATCTCGCGTGCGTTGTCCTGCAGATAGTGGGCTTCGGTCTGGAGCAGCAGGTTCTTCATGCCTTCCTGCGAGAGGAATTTGATCAGCGGCTGATATTTGGGCAGACCTTTGAATGCGCGGAACAGAAGTATTGCTCCTTCTTTCTGCTGGTCTTTGTTGTCCGATGCTATTTTTTCCTTGGCTTCGGCCAGGATTTTGGTAACGAGGCGACGCTGCGATTCCACCACTTTCTGTACGTTTGCCTTGTAGATGTCGAAGTACTGGTCGTCGCCGCGCGGCACCGGGCCGGAGATAATGAGAGGCGTACGGGCATCGTCGATAAGTACCGAGTCAACCTCGTCGACAATGGCGTAGTAGTGCTTGCGCTGTACCATATCCTCGGGTTCCATGGCCATGTTGTCGCGCAGGTAGTCGAAGCCGAATTCGTTGTTGGTACCGAAGGTGATGTCGCAGTTATAGGCGGCACGGCGTTCGGGAGTGTTGGGTTCGTGCTTGTCGATGCAGTCGACGGTTGAGCCGTGGAACATGTACAGCGGACCCATCCACTCGGAGTCGCGCTTCGACAGATAGTCGTTCACAGTCACCACATGTACGCCGCGGCGCGAGAGCGAGCGCAGGAACACCGGCAGGGTAGCCACAAGGGTTTTACCTTCGCCGGTTGCCATTTCGGCGATTTTGCCCTGGTGCAGCACTATACCGCCTATGAGCTGTACGTCGTAGTGTATCATATCCCAGCTCACAGGGTTGCCGCCGGCCAGCCAGGTGGTTTTCCATATAGCCTTGTCGCCTTCGATGGTTACAAAGTCGCGGCCCTGGCCGGCGAGTTCGCGGTCGAGTGCTGTGGCGGTGACCTCCACGGTGTCGGAGGCTGCGAAGCGGGCAGCGGTTTCGCGCATAGTGGCGAATACCTCGGGCAGGTGTTCGTTGAGTTTGTCCTCGAGGGTGTCGAGTATGTTCTTTTCGTGTTTGTCGATTTTGTCCCACAGGGGCTGTCGCTGGTCGTAGGGCAGAGATTCGATTTCGACTTTCAGACGTGCGATTTCGTCGTAGTCGGCACGAGTTGCGTTGTCGAGGTCGGCACGCACGGCATCGATGCGGCCGCGGAGCTGGTCGACAGTCAGTTGCTGGAGTTCGGGGCCTTTGGCCTTGATTTTCTCCACAATGGGCATTATGGCCTTGAGGTCGCGCTGCGACTTGTTGCCGAACAGTTTGCTTAAAACGTTAATGAATGACATTTATGTAGTGTTTTATTTGTTTTCGAAATGGGGTGGAGTTATGTATATATGGCATTACACGTACGCCCCGTCGCTGATGGCCGGGCGTGCGGTATAGTTGTCGGCAAAGATAGTAAAAAATACCGGATTTCGGGCTATAACAAGGCCGGAAAGTGAGTATCAGAGGTTTATTGCCGGCAGTGAGGCGGCATTTGGCGAGCGTATACGCAGCAGGCGGCATACGGTAGGGGTGACCATGCGTATGTCGACGGGGGTGTGAATCTTGCGTGCATCAACACCGGGAGCCATTATTATTACCGGCGCGGTGGTAGTGGTTTCGCGTTGTACTTTTTCGTATTTCGAAGTCTGGGCGATGCCGTGTACGTTGGAATCGTCAACGAGTTGCCAGCCGGGAAGAACTTCGAGCAGCATGTCGCCGCTGGTTGAGAAATGGGTGTTGCGGCGCAGGGCCTCGGGGTTGGCTCCGGCGCGTCCGTGGCGTATGTCGTCGCTTGTATGCACGGCTTTTACTCCGGCCATGCGGCTGAGGAAGTCGGCGGCTTCGGAGCGCATGGCCTTGGCATCGGCCTTGCGTTCTTCAATCAGTTTGTCGTTGAGGTAGAACCATCCGTCGGAGTAGGCCTGAACCCATTCGCCGTTGCCGTGCAGGGCTATAAGGTATACATTGAGCAGCGACATGGCCTTGCGGGTGGAAAATTCGCCGTAGGGAATCATCCAGCGCGGGTCGTCGCGGCGAGTGCGCGATGGCGGCGGTGTGCCGGTAATCATTACTACCGAGCGGTTGGCGCCGGCCTGTTTTTCGGCAGCCTTTATCAGTCGGGCCAGGTCGGAATCGAGCCTATAGTAGCTGTCGATGAGTTCAAAGCGATTGTCAGGGTTCTTGCCGCCTTCGTAGGGCTTGAGCGTATAGGCTATGCTCAGTACGTCCACACCGTCGTGCTGGCCCAGTTTCATGGTGCCTATCAAGTCGATAGCCATGGATGTTACCTCGGAGTTCACCGCTCCGGCGGCTTCTTTGAATTCGGCGAAGCGGTCTGCATTACTGCGTCCGAAGGCGTAGCGGAACGGATAGTGGGTGAGGTACTCCGGCAGGCCGGGATATTGGTCGGCAGCCTACAGGGGTGTCCAGCTGAGTGTGTCGAGTCGCTGCGACAGGTGGCTCAGACGGTTGCGCGAGCCCAGCAGCGATGGCGGGTCTTTATAGAATGTGGTTGTGGCCCAGTTGCCGGTGCGGTCATCGATCCATATCGCACAGTTGGCGCTGTGTCCGCCCAGAGCTATTGCCACTCCGGGGTCGGGTGCTACTGCGTAGACTTGTGTTACGCCTCCGCCGGCTATGCGGGCTTCGTCGGCCATGGTGCTTACAAGCAGAGTGCCGGGCGAGTATGTGCTG
>CAJUHX010000026.1 GCA_910586455.1 uncultured Muribaculaceae bacterium
TCTCGGGGGTCAAGCGCACTTTGCTTCCCGGGGTCAATCAGCCCCGGCTTTTCCAGATGTAGAACAAGACTTTGAATGTGTTCTTTTTCATCCTTTCTAAGAGTTGTGTTATCAATCTTTGCCGTTTGACCGGCTTCGATATGAAAACGAGTTAAACAATTAGTGGGATTGGTCGCTTTTCAGAAACAAAAAGACGTATATCGGACAAGATAATTCGTTGATTCACAACGATATTTATTAACACAAGCCAATCTTGTCTGATAGGTGGCAGCAATACTCGATTGAAATAGTAGCAGTTATAGTCGGATTTAGTGTTGGATTAGACCTGTTTGATGTCCGATATTTTCCGACTTACGACTAAGTTGCGTCTTTGTAACTATGTGTATATTAAAATCTTATCGTGGTAATCGTTACTAAATCGTTACTATTTCATTTTCCAAAATTTTAGTAACGAGTTAGTAACGAAACTATGTCTGTAACGGTCTTTTCTTGGTCTGATTTCGGTCCTGAATCGAAAGGATTAGACACGAAAAAACCGCAGAACTAATTGATAGTCTGCGGTTTGTCTGATTTAATCTACTGAGTGTCCGTAGTAGCAAGTGGAGCTGGAGGGACTTGAACCCTCGTCCAAACGCGGAACTAATGTGCTTTCTACGTGCGTATTTCCAAGTTGGTTTTCGAGCGCCGCCAGGTATGGAACCACCAAACGGTACCTTATCTCCTGAAATTTCGGAAGAGTATCGGAGCTTTCCTCTCCCTATTTCCGAATTATGAGCACCGCCGGATCGATAAGCCTCGGAAATTGGGCCATCGGGCGATGTCTTGTCCCTGCAACTGTTGCGGGGATTAAGCGTAATCTACTGTACTTCGATTAGGCAGCAAGAGCGTAGTTATTTTCGCCAGTTAAATTTTCTGATGTCTCTGATTAAAGAGCGTAGCCATCATTGCTCTGCACGCTTACACACCACCTCTACACGCTGTCAAAACCAGTCAGCCCCGGTGATGTTTATTTTACAAAATTAGTAATTAAATATAAATCAACTGACATAATTGCCGATATTTTAATTCTATTTAACTTTTATTGGACTAATTAGGGCTTCAATGGGTAAATTATTGCTATTTATAGCCTGTGTCAGCCCGGCGATTGATATTTTTTACCTATCTTTGCGTACAATTTTTAAGGTAAATAAATGATTAAGTTTAATGATTCTGCGGCCCGGCCTGCGGCTGCCGCGAAGGCTCCGTCTGTGTTGCTTTCGTCTATCCCAATCATATTTCTTTTGCTGGCCATTGTGTGTGTGATTGTTTTCTATGGCGCCGACAGGGTGTCGGAGTTCGGCCCTTGGGCTCTGCTGGCTGCCGCGTCGGTGGCTGTGGCGTCGGGTGTGGGCTCGCGTACGTTGCGCAAAACTGATTTCCGTGAAGGTATTATACGAAGTACCCGCCAGACTCTGCCGGCTGTTCCGCTGCTTATTTTCATTGCTACGGTTTCGGCTACGTGGATGCTTTCGGGCGTGGTGCCTATTCTTATTGAGTATGGTCTGAATATTCTCAACCCTACCATGTTTCTATTTATTGCCTGCACGGTGTGTGCTTTTATCTCGATTCTGACCGGCAGCAGCTGGACTACTATCGCTACCATAGGCGTGGCTTTCATGGGCATAGGCACGGTGATGGGTTACAACCCGGGCTGGGTTGCGGGGGCCATTATTTCGGGGGCTTATTTCGGCGACAAGATGTCGCCGCTGAGCGACACTACGGTCATTGCCTCGGCCTCGGGCGGTGTAGACTTGTTCGAACACATACGATATATGATGCTTACATCCGGACCTGCCATGCTGATTTCGCTGCTTGTGTTCGCGTCCGCAGGATTTCTGACTGACACCAACGTGGGCGGTGACAGTGCCGGCAATATTATTGCCGGACTGGAGAGCACGTTCAATCTCACACCCTGGGTGCTGGTAATTCCTGCCATCACCGGTGTTATGATTGCAATGCGTGTATCTACGCTCGTTACTTTGGCCGCAAGTTCGTTTCTTGGTCTGACCGGTATTTTTGTTTTCCAGCCTCAGATTGTTGATTTCCTTTGCCGGGGAGCTTCGGGCGTGATTCCCATGCTCAATACCATAGGCCGGGTACTGTTTACGGAAACTTCGCTGTCGACCGGCGATGAAGCTCTCGACGCTCTTGTGGGCACAGGCGGCATCGAGGGTATGCTGCCTACTATATATCTGGTGCTCTGCGCCATGACTTTCGGCGGTGTGATGATGGGCACGGGCATGCTCAAATCCATTTCCGAGGCTTTCACCCGCATTATCAGCCGCCGCGGCAGTCTGGTGGCCACTACAGCGGCCAGCGGCGTGATGCTCAATGCCTGCACTGCCGACCAATATCTGTCGATTATCATCGGCAGCAATATGTACAAGCCTATATATCAGAAGTTCAACCTGGAGAGCAAGTTGCTGAGCCGCACCGTGGAGGATTCTACATCGGTTACATCGGTTCTGATTCCGTGGAATTCATGCGGCGTAACCCAGTCGACTGTGCTTGGTGTAGCTACGCTTACTTATTTGCCTTTCTGTGTGTTCAACTACCTGTCGCCTGTCATGTCGATAATAATGGGTGTGACCGGCTGGCGTATCCGTACCGTCAAACCGGCCCGTACGGCACTTGCCAAGGCAACACATTAGAACTCTTATATATCAGCCAAGCGCGGACGGTGGACAAAAATATCACCGTCCGCGCTTAGTTAATATACGTTAATTATTTGGCGGATTAAAAAGTGTGTCGTAGCTTTGCAGTGTATTAGTTTTCTATAACACTATGCTACAGATACAGAATCTTTCCTACACCTATCCCGGCGGTTCAGCCCCGGTGATAAGCATGCTGAACCTGGGCATGAATCCGGGCGGCATCTACGGACTGCTCGGTGCCAACGGCACCGGCAAGTCCACATTACTCTATCTTATATCCGGCCTGCTAAAGCCCCAGCACGGCACGGTAGAATTCGACGGCTGCAACACCTTGCTACGCCGCCCGCACACCCTGTCCGACATCTTTCTGGTGGCCGAGGAGTTTGAGGTTCCGGCTATAATGCTGAAGGAATTTGTGCGGCTGAACGCTCAGTTCTACCCCAAATTCTCGCAAGAACAGATGAACAGCTACCTGGAGCATTTCCGCCTCACCCCGGACATCCATCTGGGCCACCTGTCGATGGGACAGCGCAAAAAGGCGTTCATTGCTTTTGCTCTTGCCTGCAACACCCGCCTGCTGCTGATGGACGAGCCTACCAACGGCATGGATATTCCGGGCAAGGCCGAATTCCGCCGCGCAATTGTAAGCGCCGCCAACGACGAGCGCACTGTCGTAATCAGTACCCATCAGGTACGCGATCTCGACCAGGTACTCGACCACGTGATTATGATTGACCTCAAGGGGGTGATTCTGAACACATCGCTGACCGACATCCAGCAGAAGCTACAGTTTATTTTCACCCACGAGCCTGCCGAATGTACCGGCGCCCTGTGGAGTTCGCCCGTAGTAGGCGGCTACAGTGTGATACGCCGCCGCCCCGAAGGCTTTGACGAAACCGAGGTGAACCTCGAGTCGCTTTTCGAATTCGCATATACCAACCCTGAAATCGTAAAGACGTTATGAATTCCAATAGTTTCTCATGGGCCCGCATGTGGGCTCTGACACGCCGCAACGCTATAGAGAACAAACGCAGCCTGCTTATGGCCACAGGCGTTATCTTCGGCCTTATACTGCTGATATGCATCCTGATAACCAAAACATTCGCACCCTACGATTATTCGGGCCACGACAGCCGTACATTCAGCGTGACGATGGTCTGCACGTGGTTTGCAATGATAGCCGCACAGCTGACAGGCTCGCTTACATTCAGGTCGTACAACAGCAAGGCGCGCCGCATCAGCAACATGATGCTGCCCGCCGCGCAGAGCGAGAAATTTCTGGCCAATATAGCCATATACGTCGTGGGCGGCAATATTGTACTGATACTGTGCATGCTGCTTGGCGACTGCCTCAGCGCCATCATGTTCGGCATAAGGCCGGCGGTATCATACATTCCGTTCAGCCAAATTTTCAGCAGTGCCGAAAACATTGAGATTGCCCTGGCCATGGGCCTGAGCGGACTGTTGGTCGCACTATTCGCTCAAGCACTTTATGTAATCGGCAGCGCCCTGTGGCCCAAATACTCTTTCGCAAAAACATTTGTAGCACTCCTGGCACTACAGATTATCCTGCCCATACTGCTGCCGCTGGATTTCATCGGGTCAGCTTTCCACAATTTCTTCGAACTGTTCCATGGCTGGGATATTCCTAAAGCCACCATGCACGTATTGGCATGGATATTAATGGGCTGCCTCTACGCTCTGCTTGCAGCGCTGTATTTCGCAGCCTGGCAGATATTCAAGCGCACTCAGGTAATCCAACGTTTCAAGATGAAGTGATATGGCAATAAACAACAACGCTCCGATATATCTACAAATCGCCGATGCCCTGATGGACGACATACTGGCCGGACGCTACCGTGCGGACAGCCGTATGCCTTCCGTCAGAGAACAGGCAGCCAACTGTCAGGTGAACGCCAACACCGTACTGCGCGCCTTCGAGCAGCTTGAACGAAACGGCATCATCTACAACAAACGCGGACTGGGATACTTCGTCAGCTCCGAAGCTCCGGCAATCATCAAAGAGCAGCGCCGCCGCGACTTTTATTCAGGCGAACTGAATTATTTCTTCGGCCGCCTGAAACAACTCGAAGTGTCGCTGGAATCCCTCGCCGACGAGTACCGCAACTATCTCAGTTCGCCGAAATGATTTCCTGCCTTATTGTAATGTCGGCGCTATTCGCCGCCCTGTGCTGAAAAACTCGGCCACAAACTGAAAATATATTTTTAATACTTAAATTTTGTAAAAGCACTATATATATTATTAGCGGATTCCAAAAGAATTCGCTAATTTTGTATTATTAACACAACCAACTGAACGCATCAATGCATAAACACGTTTTTGTCGCTTCGGCGGCTGCAGCAATCATAGCGTTATCGTCTATTACAGTTCAGGCCGGTGTCAGAGAAGACACCGCTGCCAAGGCCCTTAATGCCGCTGTTCCGGAGAACTTCAACTTCGGCGAGATAAAGGTGAAAAAGGTAAGCATCAGCCCTAAGAACAAAACCGTGACCGTAAACTGCAACGACGCGGCAGCATATCTGCCGCTGAACAAAGACAGCTATGCTCAACTGGCCAAAAGTACACTCGCAGCGCTTGGCTCACAGTACCGCAACTACAGCATCAGCATAATCTCCGGCGGCAAGATGCTGTCGGACCTCATACTGTTCGCCGACAAGGACCTCAAAGGACCGCAGGAAGAACTCCCGTTCATAACCCTGCTCGACGACGGCATCGAAGCCCCAAAAGGCCTTGACAATGCCAACATAGCCCTGTGGCAGAGCCACGGATGGTACTTCGAGCCGAAGCTCAACCGCTGGGAGTGGCAGCGCGCCCGAATATTCGAAACTGTCGAAGACCTCTACACCCAGAGCTACGTGATGCCCTACCTGATTCCGATGCTCGAAAACGCCGGAGCTTACGTGATGAGTCCGCGCGAACGCGACTGCAGTGCCTACGAAGCCGTAGCCGACCACGACGGCTCCATGAACGGCGGCAGCTACAGCGAACGCGGCCAATGGAGCAACAGCGGCACTGCCGGCTTCCGACATGCCGCCGACATGCTTACCGAGAGCATGAACCCCTTCAGGCAAGGCGGCGTACGGCAGACCAAGGCAAGCAGCAGTTCCGACAAAGCCGCCAGCGCCTGCTGGAGCTTCGACAACGCTCCCGCAGGCAGTCATGCAGTGTACGTAAGCTATGCGTCGCTACCCAACAGCGCCACCGACGCCATCTACACCATACACTCGGCCAACGGCGACCACCGCGTGAAAGTAAACCAGCGCATGGGCGGAGGCACCTGGATTTATCTTGGTCACTATGACGTTGACCCTGCCAAGGCTGCCGACTGCCTTGTGGAATTAAGCGGCTACAGTGCCGACAAGGATGCGGTGGTGACTGCCGATGCCGTGAAACTCGGCGGCGGAACCATCAACGTGGCCCGACGCACCACCGATGCCGACGGCAACATGATGGACTACGTAAGCACCGACTACCCCCGCTTTGTCGGCGGCGCCCGCTATCAGCTGCAGTGGGCGGGAGCGCCCGACAGCGTCTACACCCCCTCGGGCAACGAAAACGACTATACCGACGACTACCGCAGCCGCGCCCTGTGGGTCAACTGGCTCACCGGCGGCTCAAGCATGCTGCCCGGCAGGGAAGGCCTGGGCATTCCGGTTGACCTCAGTTTTGCCTTTCACTCCGACGCCGGCACCACCATGGACGACGAAATCATAGGCACCTTAGGCATATACTCCACCGCAGGCGACACTCTGGGCAACGGCAGCTCGCGCCTGGCCTCGCGCGACTTCACCGACCTAGTAATGACCAATATCGTAAACGACATCCGCGCTAAATACGAACCCGCCTGGACCCGCCGCGGAATGTGGGACAAAAGCTACTACGAGGCCCGCGAACCGGCCGTGCCGGCAATGCTGCTCGAGCTGCTTTCGCATCAGAACTTCGCCGACATGAAATATGGCCTCGACCCGCGCTTCCGCTTCGATGTGTCGCGCGCCATATACAAAGGCATGCTGCAGTTCCTGGCCCACCGCGACGGACGTGAGTACGCCGTACAGCCTCTGGCTGTAAACTCCTTTGCTATCAGCAACAACGGCGCAGGCAGCTACACCCTTAGCTGGAAGACCACTCCCGACTCGCTCGAGAGCAGCGCCATGCCCACCTACTACATAGTGGAAGAACGTGTGGCCGACGGCAGCTTCAGCCGCATTGGCCGCTGCACCGAACCGCAATTCGACGTAAAAGTCAATGACTCCGAAATCCACTCGTACCGCATAATAGCCGGCAACGAAGGCGGCATAAGCTTCCCGGGCGAAACCTTGGCCCTGTGCTACCGCCCCGACGCTCCCGAAATATTGGTTGTCAACGGCTTCACCCGCACAGGTGCACCCCGTTGGTTCGACTCCGGCGAGATAGCAGGCTTCTACAACGCCTACGACAGCGGCGTGCCCGACCGCTACGACATCGGCTTCATAGGCGACCAGGTGGAATTCCGCCGCGATATTCCGTGGATGGACGACGATGCCGCCGGCTTCGGCGCCTCGCGTTCCAATTACGAAACCCGAGTGATTGCCGGCAACACCTTCGACTATCCCTACATACACGGCCGGCTGATTGCTGAAGCCGGATACGCCTTCACATCGTCGTCGCTGGCCGCATGGGTCGACGGCAGCTGCAGCTCCTCGGCCAAAGTGGTGGACCTGATTCTGGGCAAGCAGCGTGAAAGCGCTGTTGGACGCGGCGCCAAAGGCACCGAATTCAAAACATTCACCCCCGCCCTTCAAGCCCGCATAAGCGCCGCCACACAAGCAGGCACATCGCTGCTGATAAGCGGCAGCTACGTGGCAAGCGACCTCTGGGACAACCCCAATTCAAGCGAGGCCGTCCGCAAGGCCGACATGGACTTTGCCAAGAACGTACTGGGCTATCAGTGGCGCAGCGGACAAGCCGCCATCGAAGGCGAGGCCCGCACCGTGCAAAACCCCTTCGGCATCAGCAGCGGTCTGAATCTGATGTTCAACCAACGCCCCGACGAAGTGATATACTCCGTTGAATCGCCCGATGCAGTATTCCCCGCCGACAAACGCGGAGCCACGTTCATGCGCTACAGCGAAAACAATCTGCCCGCAGGCTCGCTGTTCAACGCCGGCACATACCGCACCGCCATAATCGGATTCCCCCTCGAACATACCCTGCTGTTCAACGGCGCCACAGACTGCGTCGACAGCCCATACACATTAGTCAAGCAAATATTAAATTTCCTCTATAAAAAATGAAAAATCAAGCCCGCATCGACTGCTTCCTGCCCTACTCCACACCCGAGCAGGTTCAGGCCACCGTTGAATCTCTGAAACAGCAACCCACAGTTGCCGGTATATTCCTGCTCAGCACCGACCCGGGAGCGCCGGCCATCGAAGGCTGCAACCGCATAAACATCGACTCGCTGAACTCGTCAGCCACCATGCGCGCAATCGCAGGCGCCACCACTGCCGACCACGCTCTGCTGTACAACAAGACCAACCGGCTCGACCTCGGCTATCTGGCCCTTGAGCGCATGCTGCGCATAGCGGCCGACACCGGCGCAGGCATGCTCTATTCCGATTATGTGACCGAAACCGACGGCAAGCGCACCAACGCCCCCACAATCGACTATCAGGAAGGCTCGCTGCGCGACGACTTCAACTTCGGCTCCGTGATACTGTTCGACTCATCGGTGCTGCGCTTCGCCGCCCGAGAACTGAAGGCCGACTACAAGGCCGCCGGCTTCTACGACCTTCGCCTGCACATAAGCCGCATGGCGCCAATCGTACACGTCAACGAATATCTCTACAGCGACGTCACCGTCGACAACCGCCGGTCGGGCGAAAAAATCTTCGACTATGTCGATCCCAAGAACCGCGGCGTACAGATTGAAATGGAGCAGGCCTGCACCGAACACCTCAAGGCTGTGGGCGGCTATCTCGAACCGAAATTCGAGCCGGTAGACTTCAGCAAGGGCGAATTCCCCGTCGAGGCATCGGTAATCATTCCGGTGCGTAACCGCGTGCGCACTATCCGCGACGCTATCGACAGCGCTCTGTCGCAGAACACTGACTTTGACTTCAACGTGATAGTGGTCGACAATCACTCGACCGACGGCACCACCGAGGCCATCGAGGAGTACGCCGGGAATCCGCGTGTGATACATATCCGGCCCGAACGACTCGACCTGGGCATCGGCGGCTGCTGGAACATGGCAGTAAACAACCCTAAAGCAGGCAAATTTGCCGTTCAGCTCGACAGCGACGATGTATATTCGTCGGCTGACACTCTGGCCACCATCGTCAAGGCCTTCTACGAGCAGAACTGCGGCATGGTGGTAGGCACCTACATGCTCACCGACATCGACCGACGTCCCATCCCCCCGGGCGTAATCGACCACAAGGAATGGACCCCCGACAACGGCCGCAACAATGCCCTGCGTATCAACGGACTCGGCGCTCCGCGCGCATTCTATACCCCGCTGCTGCGCAGCATCGGCGTGCCCAACACCAGCTACGGCGAGGACTATGCCCTTGGGCTGGCCTTCTCGCGTCACCACCAGATTGGCCGCATATACGACGTACTCTACTTCTGCCGCCGCTGGGAGGACAACTCCGACGCCAACCTCACCGTAGAAAAAACCAATGCCAACAACCTCTACAAGGACCGCATACGCACCTGGGAACTGCAGGCTCGACAGGCTATGAACCTCAAGGACAAAAGCGAATGAAAATTTATATGAACACCGCCACCATCGACCGCTTTATCGAGCGCGAACTGGCCAACTGGCCTCTGGCGGCACAAAACTACGAAGCCCTGAAGATGGTGCAGACCAAGTATCTGTCGGTCGACGGCTTTAATGTGAAAGTGCAGTTCAACCCGGCGCGACGTGTAAGCACCGGCGCCAAAATCGACAGCAACAGCATTAAGGCCCGCCCGTGCTTCCTCTGTCAGGCCAATCGCCCGGCAGAGCAGAAAGCCATGCGCTGGGGGCCACACTACGAGTTCCTGGTGAATCCATTCCCTATTTTCGCCAGACACCTCACAATTCCCGAACTCTGCCATACTCCACAGACATCAAAAAGCCGCGGGCCTCACATGATTGAAATGGCCCGCGACCTTGAGGAATACGCCATTTTCTATAACGGCCCGCTCTGCGGCGCATCAGCCCCGGACCACATGCACTTTCAGGCCTGCCCGAAATTCGAGTTGCCTTTAGTCGAGGCCATCGAAAATCGCATGCCGGCCACTACCCAAAGCGTCGAACTGCAGGCTTCGCTGGGTTTCCCGTTCGGATTCTATGTGATAGACGTAAACAAGAAACTCGATGCTCTCATGGCCACCGATACCGCACGAGCCCTCTACGCGGTAATCGACCCCTCGAAAAACAAAGAAGACTACATGACCCACGAGCCTAAAATCAACATCATCTGTTTCGACTCGTCCAATGTCACACGCTTTGTAATCATTCCGCGCCGCGAACACCGCCCGTCGAACTACGGCGAAGGCCCCGGACAAATGCTGATTTCACCGGCCAGTGTCGACCTCGGCGGCGTGTTCATAACTCCGCGCAAGGAAGACTTCGATGCCATAACAGCCGACGATATCCGACGCATATACAGCGAATGTTGCTACAGCGAAGCCGACATAATCAACGTAATAGACCGTATATGAGCAAAGTAAAAGTAGGCATACTGTCCGCACACGAAATAAGCGTGACCTTCGACGGCACATACGGCCGCGACAACGCCCATTTCAGCACCGATGCCGACGGCAGACTGCTGCTCGACGGACATGCGGTGGAGAATGCCGAATTCCGCGCCGCCGCTGCCACCGACTCGTTTACCGTGCGCGATGTCACCATAGGTGTGGACTTCCACTGGCAACGCCGCGAAGACCAGACATTCCGCGGCGACTGCATAGTGCTGCTCAACGAACAGGGCATGCCTACGCTTATCAACGAAATCGACATCGAGGAATATCTGCGTAGCGTAATTTCGTCGGAAATGAGCGCCACCGCCTCGCTGCCCCTGCTGAAAGCGCACGCCGTAATCTCGCGCAGCTGGCTGCTGGCACAGATTCAGCATGCCGCCGACAGCGAACATATACAGACAGTGCAAACCGATACCGACAGCGAATTGCTGCGCTGGTACGACCACAGCAGCCACAAGCTGTTCGACGTATGCGCCGACGACCACTGCCAGCGCTATCAGGGAATCACACGGCAGACTACCCAAACCGTAGACCGGGCCGTGGACGAAACTGCCGGACAGGTGCTGATGTATGGAGGCGAACTCTGCGACGCCCGCTTCTCCAAATGCTGCGGAGGCGTGTTCGAGGAATTCGAGAACTGCTGGCAGCCGCGACACTACAATTATCTGACAGTACGTCGCGACAGCAGCAGTCCTCTGGACTTCCCCGACCTGCGGAGCAACAAAGCTGCCGCCGGGTGGATTGAATCGGAGCCCGATGCTTTCTGCAACACCCGCGACCCGCATATTCTCGGTCAGGTACTCAACGGATACGACCGGGAAACCGCCGACTTCTACCGCTGGCGTGTACGCTACAGCCAGGAGGAACTCGCAGCCCTGATTCTGCGCCGCAGCGGTGTGGACTACGGCCATATCCTTGCTCTTGAACCATTGGAGCGCGGCACATCGGGCCGTATCGTGCGCCTGCGCATCGTAGGCACAAAGCGCACAAAGGTAATAGGCAAAGAACTGGAAATACGTCGAACTCTCTCGCCCAGCCACCTGTACAGCAGTGCGTTTACGGTGCATCCCGAAAGCGCCACAACAGTCGACGGAGTGCCGGCGGCTTTCGAACTCCGGGGAGCCGGGTGGGGTCACGGCGTAGGCCTGTGCCAGATTGGCGCCGCCGTGATGGGCGCGCTCGGTTATGACTACCGCGAAATTCTTTCGCACTACTTCCCGGGTTCAGAAATCGTCAATACAATTTTAAATGTTAAATGCTAACTGTCAAATTATTTCTATATCAAGAATTTGACAGTTAACATTAAAAAAGTCTGTAAATGAAAGTAACCACACGTAATCCCTGGCTATGGATTCCGACGCTGTACTTCGCCGAAGGCATACCCTACTTCATAGTCAACAACATATCGGTGCTGATGCTGGCCAAGATGGGCGTGCCCAACGGCATGATGGGCCTATTCACCAGTCTGCTGTATCTGCCATGGATGATTAAGCCGTTCTGGAGCCCGTTTGTCGACATCATACGCACCAAGCGCTGGTGGATTATCGCCATGCAGTTGCTTATGTCGCTGGCATTCATCATGCTGACACTGTGTATGCCACACCCGTCGGTCGCCGAAATTGCTTCCCGCAACACTCCCATAGGCATCTTCGACGTTACTCTTATACTGTTCGCCATCACCGCGTTCGCATCGGCCACTCACGATATCGCCGCCGACGGTTTCTATATGTTGGCCCTGTCGACCAAAAACCAGGCGGCCTTTGTGGGCATACGCTCCACTTTCTACCGTCTGTCGTCGATTTTCGGCCAAGGTGTGCTGGTGTATATCGCCGGCTATACCGAAACCCACGGGCTTGGCTTTCTGGGCATAGAGGCCGGCGACATACCGGCTTCGTGGCAGCTTACACTCGGTGTGACAGCGCTGATTTTCAGCCTCGTGACTTTATATCACACATTTATAGTGCCGCGCCCCGCGACAGACCACCCACGCCTTGACACCAATCATCGGAAGGCCGGTGCAGGAGCCATATTCCACGAGTTCGCCAACTCATTCGCCACTTTCTTCACCAAGAAAGGGCTGTGGCTGGCCATAGCGTTCATGCTGCTCTACCGCCTGCCCGAGGCATTCCTGATCAAGATGTGTACTCCCTTCCTGGTAGCTCCGAAAGAAGTCGGTGGCCTTGGCCTCTCGACCGAGAACGTGGGCATAGTCTACGGTACCATAGGCGTGCTGTTCCTGACCATCGGCGGCATCATCGGCGGCGTGTACGCCTCCAAGGTAGGCCTGCGCAAGTCGCTGTGGGTAATGGCAGCGTGCATGACACTGCCCTGCCTCACCTTCTGCTATCTGGCCGAACTGCAGCCCGACAATCTGTGGTACATCGGCACCGCAGTGGCTATTGAGCAGTTCGGCTACGGCTTCGGGTTCACTGCCTATATGCTGTACATGATGTACTTCTCGGAAGGCGAATTCACCACCTCGCACTACGCCATCTGCACAGCCTTCATGGCCATGAGCATGATGCTGCCGGGCATGGTGGCCGGCTTCCTGCAGGAAGTGCTCGGCTACGCCATGTTCTTCTGGATGGTTATCGCCTGCTGCGCCGCCACACTGATTGTGACCTACTTCATCGACCGCAAAATCGACCCGGCCTACGGTCTGAAATAAATATTTTCCACCCCCGACATTATTTACAATAATGACTATACGCAACATTCTCCTTCTTCTTCTGGCTCTGTCTGTGTCGGCTTCCATGTCGGCACAGACAAAAGTCAAACCCGGCATCGAAGTGCTCCGCGACGGCGGCTTCGCACAACTGCAGGGCAAACGTGTGGGCCTTATAACCAATCCCACCGGCATCGACAACGACCTCAAAAGCACCATCGACATACTCCATGAGGCTCCCGGCGTGACCCTCACAGCCCTGTTCTCGCCCGAACACGGCGTGCGCGGCGACGTCCATGCCGGCGACCATGTAGGCACATCGACCGACCCCTCTACCGGTGTGACCGTGTACTCCATATACGGCAAGACCCTGCGCCCCTCGGCCGAGATGCTCAAAGATGTGGACGTGCTTGTTTATGACATCCAGGACATAGGCTGCCGCTCGTACACCTTCATATCCACCATGGGCAACGCCATGCAGGCATGCGCCGAGCTGGGCAAGGAGTTCATGGTACTCGACCGTCCCAACCCCGTGAGCGGCAATAAGGTGGAAGGCAATCTGGTAGAGGAGGGCTGCGAGTCGTTCGTGAGCCGCTTCCCTATTCCCTACCTCTACGGCCTCACTCCCGGCGAACTGGCCCGCTATCTCAATGAAGAAGGCATTCTGGGCAAGAAGGTCGACCTGACCGTCGTGCCAATGCAGGGCTGGAAGCGCGACATGACTTTTGCCCGGACCGGCATGCCGTGGGTACTGCCGTCGCCTCACATCCCCACCCCCGAAACCGCTGTCTACTACCCCATGTCGGGTATTCTGGGCGAGCTGGGCTACATGTCGATAGGCGTGGGCTACACCGAGCCCTTCAAACTTTTCTGCGCCGAGTGGATCGACGCTCCCGAGCTGGCCCGCCGCCTCAATGCGCTCAATCTGCCGGGCCTCAAGTTCCGCCCCATATACATCAAACCCTTCTACGCCGTAGGCCAGGGCCGGAACCTGCAGGGCGTGGAGCTGTATGTAACCGACATCGATAGCGCTCCTCTGTCGCTCACCCAGTTCTATGTAATGCAGGAGCTGGCCCGCATGTACCCCGACCGCAAGGCCTTGGATAAAGCCGACCCAAAGCGCTTCGATATGTTCGACAAGGTGTGCGGCTCCAAAGAAATAAGAAAACGCTTCGGCAAAAACCATAATGTAGCAGATATTGTTGAATACTGGAATAAAGACAACGAAAGTTTCCGCAAAGCATCCTCAGCATATTACCTCTACCGTTAACAGATAATTATGGACTCCCGCTACGCCGCCTTCCTGACCGACATATCATTCATACCCCGCGAACGCATCTACACCGACGAACTACGTCGCCTCACCTGGGGCACCGACGCCGGATTTTACCGTCTGACCCCAAAAATTGTGGTGCGCTCGGCCAACGAGGCCGAGGTGGCACGACTTCTTCAGGCGGCAGACAAGCACAAGATTCCGGTAACATTCCGTGCTGCCGGAACAAGCCTCTCGGGGCAGTCAATCAGCGACTCCGTGCTGATAGTGGCAGGCAAGAACTGGGAGAATTATACTGTAGGGCCACAAGCCCGCACCATAACCATGCAGCCTGGTATAACAGGCTCGCGCGTCGACGACATTCTGCGGCCATACGGCAAGATTTTCACGCCCGACCCGGCGTCGAAAAAAGCGGCTATGGTCGGAGGCATAGTAGCCAACAACGCTTCCGGCATGAACTGCGGCATACACGCCAACTCCGACCGCATGCTGCTGTCGGCCCGCCTGGTTATGGCCGACGGCACCATACTCGATACCGGCAGCGAGGAGTCGCGCCGGAACTTCGCCCGCAGCCACGCCCAATTCCTGACCGGCATAGAGTCCCTGCGCGACAAAATACGCAGCGACAGCAAACTCGTACAACGCATCCGACACAAATACTCCATCAAAAATGTAACCGGCCTCAACCTGCTGCCATTCATAACCTTCGACGACCCATTCGAGATTATCACCCACCTGATGGCAGGCAGCGAAGGCACTCTGGCTTTTATCAGCGAGGTGACCATGAACACCGGCCACCTGTACCCGCTGTCGGCCTCGGCTATGCTATATTTCAGCGACATCGACGAGGCCTGCCGCACAGTGGTGGCTCTGCGGCACGATTCGCCCGTGGTCAGCTGCGAACTTCTCGACAGCCATTCGCTCGACGCAGTCGGCGATACCACAGGTAAAGGACTTACCGCCCTGCTCATAGAGGTGAAAGCCGACACTGCCGAAGAGCTGAACAATAAAATCGACAGCACCATGCAGGTGCTCGACGGGTTCTCAACCTTCAAGCCCGTGTCATTCTCTACCGACCCGCAGCAGTGCGCCAAATGGTGGCTTCTTCGGTCGGGGGTATTCCCGGCTGTCGGAGGAACTCGTCCTGCAGGCACCACTACACTTATCGAAGACATTGCATTCCACATCGAAAACCTGCCTCAGGCTACAGCAGAACTGCTGAAAATACTCGGCCGGAGCGGATACGGCAACGCCTGCATCTACGGCCACGCCCTCGAAGGCAACTACCACTTCATCATATCGCAGAAATTCGACACCGATGCCGACCGTGAACGCTACTCACAGCTGATGCTCGACATCAAGCATCTTGTGGTAGAGCGCTTCGACGGCTCACTCAAAGCCGAACATGGCACCGGACGCAACATGGCACCATTTGTGGAAATGGAATGGGGCAAGACGGCCTGGCAGATTATGCACGAAGTAAAAAAACTTTTCGACCCTGCCGGACTGCTCAATCCGGGAGTCATATTCAACAACGACTCGGGATGCTATATCAAGAATACAAAAGTGCTTACGCCCGTAGACCCTACAGTCGACAACTGCATCGAATGTGGCTTCTGCGAGCCAAACTGCATAAGCAGCGGCCTTACTCTTTCTGCACGCCAGCGTATTGTCGCTGTCCGCGAGATAGAGCGTCTGCGCAACATCAATCCGGCCGACCCCACAATCGCCCTGCTGGAAAAACAGCTTGTATATCCCGGTATCGATACCTGTGCAGGCGACGGCCTCTGCAGCCTCGCATGCCCCATGGGCATTAAAACAGGTGTACTCGTGCACCACCTGCGCCGGAAACTTAATCCCGAAGGCTCCGCGGCATGGCGTGTAGGCAAATTCGCCGCCGACCACCTGGCCGGAGTCAGCACCACCCTGCGCGGCGCATTAGCCTGCGCTGTGGCCGCCCGGGCCATTATAGGGCCAAAAGGTGTCAACATTCTGGGCCGGGCCTTGCACAAGGCAGGTATGCCGCTGTGGACCGCCGACCTGCCGCGGCCAAACTGCTTTAAACCCGCAACTCAGCCTCAGAAAAAGCGCAAAGTTGTATACTTCCCGTCCTGCATCAACCGCACTATGGGCGCCGCACCCGGAGGACAGGCCCACGAAGAGCCTCTGACCAACGTGATGCTGCGCCTGCTGAATCGCGCCGGATTCGAGGTTATTTATCCCGACGACATAAAGCAACTTTGCTGCGGCATGATATGGGAAAGCAAAGGCATGCCCGACATAGGAGAGCAGAAAGTTCGGCAACTCGAAGAGAAACTGTGGCTGGCTTCGGAGCAAGGACAATGGCCGGTACTCTGCGACCAAAGCCCCTGCCTGCACCGCATGCGCCAGAAAATACAGCGCATGCACCTGTACGAACCGGCCGAATTCATAATGACACACTTGGCCGAGCACCTCACGTTCAAGCCTGTAGATACACCTATAGCAATACACGTAACCTGCTCGACCAGAATGATGGGCCTCGCCGAAACAATAATCGAACTGGCTCGGAAATGCAGCACTGACGTAACAGTACCACAGGAAGTGGGATGCCGCGGTTTTGCCGGTGACAAAGGCTTTACTCACCCCGAGCTCAACCGCTGGGGATTGCGAAAACTCCGTCCGGCCCTGCAGGCGGCAAAAGTAGTGGAAGGCTACAGCAACTCCCGAACATGTGAAATAGGTCTAACCACCAACGGCGGCATACCCTACCGTTCTATTGTATACCTCGTAGAAAAAGTCACAAGTTATTAAGCCACACACACCAATCACTACCATATTATTGCAATGGATAATAAAACGAAACCAAAACGACTTTTAGCGCTCGACATCATGCGCGGCATAACCATAGCCGGAATGTTGCTGGTAAACAATCCCGGTTCGTGGGGAAGCATCTACGCGCCTCTGCGGCACGCCGAGTGGCACGGACTCACACCCACCGACCTGGTGTTTCCGTTCTTTATGTTCATAATGGGAGTCAGCACCTGGTTCTCGCTCAAAAAATACAACTTCGAGTTTTCTGCCGCCTCGCTTTGGAAAGTACTGCGCCGCACCGTGGTGATTTTCGCCATAGGCCTGGGCATAGCATGGCTGGCCAAAGTACTGTACGGCATACACGGCGACCGCCCGATGTGGGAAGTAATGACCGACTTCAGCCACATACGTGTGCTGGGAGTGATGCCTCGTCTGGCTCTGTGCTACTGCGCGGCATCGATTCTCGCCATGCTGTTGCGTCGCAAGGCTTTGGCATGGACCACCGGCGGCTTGCTGGTGCTGTACAGCATACTGCTGATTGCCGGCAACGGCTTTGAATTCTCGGCCGACAACATAATATGCCGCGTCGACCACGCCGTGCTCGGCGAAAACCACATGTACGGCGACACCGTAGGCGGTCAGTACCTGAAATTCGACCCCGAAGGCCTGCTCAGCACCCTGCCCTCGATAGCTCACGTACTCATAGGCTTCCTTTGCGGCGGACTCATCACCAGCACAACCGACAACATGCGGCGCACCAACTCGCTCTTTATCGCAGGCGCCGTACTTACCTTCGCAGGCCTGCTCCTGAGCTACGGCATACCGGTGAACAAAAAAATCTGGTCGCCGACATTCGTTCTCACCACCTGCGGCCTGGCATCTACCCTGCTGGCACTGCTTATTACCGTAATCGACATAAAAGGCTACAGGCGCTGGAGCCGCTTCTTCGAGGCCTTCGGCATCAATCCGCTGTTCATGTACTGCTACGGCACTGTTTTCGCCGTGCTGCTTGGCGCAATACATATTGGTGAAAAATCAATCCACACCATATTATACAACGACGCACTGATACCCCTCTGCGCCGGCAATGCCACACTGGCTTCGCTCTTCTATGCCATATTCGTAGTTGTGGCTGTATGGCTCGTAGGACTAATTCTGTATAAAAAGAAAATCTACATAAAGATATGATTCTTATCGCAGACTGCGGAAGCACCAAAACCCACTGGTGTCTTCTGGACCAAAACTCAGTAAAAAAAGAATATTTCACCATCGGCATGAACGCGGTGCTGCTTACCGCCGGAGAGATGGAAGACATAATCCGCCGCGAACTGCTGCCGGAGATGTGTGAGCTGGCCGGCGCCGTAAAAGAAGTGTACTTCTACGGCGCCGGATGCCTGGGCGATGAAATATGCGGCAATGTGGCATCGGCAATCAGAGCCGTATTTACAGCCGCCGAGAGAATCGAGGCCGATACCGACCTGCTGGGCGCCGCACGCGCCCTATGCGGTCACCGGCCCGGCATTGCCTGCATTCTCGGCACCGGCTCCAACTCATGCTATTACGACGGCGAAAAAATTGTAAGCAACATATCGCCGTTGGGCTACATTCTGGGCGATGAAGGCTCAGGAGCCGTACTTGGCAAGATTCTCATAGGTGATGTTCTCAAACAGCAGCTGCCCGAGGACTTGTGCCAAAAATTCATGGCCCGGCTCGGCCTCGACCGTCTGGGCATAATACGCCGAGTGTACAAAGAGCCGGCGGCAAACCGCTTTCTGGCCTCCACAAGCCCCTTCCTGCTGGCCAACATAGAGCGTCCCGAAATACAGGCCCTGCTTATAGGCGCCTTCTCGGCATTCTTCCGCCGCAACATAGCCAACTACCCCGAGGCCGAAAAATATCCGGTAAGTTTCATCGGCTCCATAGCCTGCTACTACGAGCCACAGCTGCGCAAAGCCGCCAAGCCCTTCGGCTACACCATAGGCAGCATCGAAAAAAGCCCCATGGCCGGCCTCATAGCCTTCCATACAGCTTGACCCTATAATATTAAACGTTAAAACCTAAACGTTAAAACCAACATGGCATTCGAAAAAATATCGGAGCAACCATCGCACTACAACGACCTCGAAAAAAAATCCACAGGCGAGATTCTCCACTACATCAACGAAGAGGACAAAAAAGTAGCCCTCACAATAGAAAAAGCACTGCCGCAGATTGAAAAACTCGTAAACGAAATCGTGCCCCGCATGAAACGCGGCGGACGTATATTCTACATCGGAGCAGGCACCTCGGGACGCCTCGGAGTGCTCGACGCCTCCGAGATACCCCCAACATTCGGCATGGACCCATCGTGGGTTATCGGCATAATCGCCGGCGGCGAGCGCGCTCTGCGCAACCCCGTGGAGAACGCCGAGGACGACACCCTGCAGGGCTGGCGCGACCTTGAAAAATTCGGTATCAACGACAAGGACACCGTGATAGGCATAGCCGCCTCGGGCACCACTCCATACGTAATCGGCGCCCTCGAAGAATGTCGTCGCCACGGCATACTCACCGCATCGATTACCTCCAACCCCGACGCTCCGGTATCAGAAGCAGCCGACATACCTATCGAAATGATTGTAGGTCCAGAGGTTGTGACCGGCAGCTCGCGCATGAAATCGGGCACAGGCCAGAAAATGATCTGCAACATGATTACCACCGCCACTATGATTCGCATGGGCCGCGTAAAAGGCAACCGCATGGTAAACATGCAGCTGTCGAACGCCAAACTCGTCGACCGCGGCACACGCATGGTAGTTGAAGAACTCGGCCTGCCCTACGACGAAGCCAAACGCCTGCTACTGTTCCATGGTTCGGTAAAAAAAGCTGTCGACGCCTATCGCCATGAAGAGGCTTAGCATGCTGCTGACGGCGGCCCTGCTCGGGGCTGCCGCTGCCTGCGCCGGCAGCCCCGACTACTCGCGCTTCACAACTTTTTACGGCCAGCGTGCCACACTTTTCGATATGCTGCCAATGGACTCACAATCGATAGTAATGCTCGGCAACAGCATCACCAACGGCTGCGAATGGGCCGAGCTGCTCGGCAACTCAAATGTTGTTAACCGAGGCATCAGCGGCGATACCGTCGAAGGCATACAGGCCCGACTCGGCTCGATTATCAAAGCCGCGCCGGCAAAAATTTTTCTGATGGTAGGCGTAAACGACGTCAGCCATGACCTCTCCGCCGATTCCATAGCCACATCAATAGGTGAACTGGTACACCGCATCCGCAACGAATCGCCCGCAACGAAGCTCTACCTGCAGTCGCTGCTTCCGGTCAACCAGAATTTCGGACGCTTCCGCAAACTCGACGGCAAGGAACAGGTAATTCGCGACATCAATGCCATACTCCCCGCCATAGCCGAGCGCGAGGGCGCAACATTCATCAATCTCTATCCGCTGCTCGCCGACGAACAGGGCAACCTCGGCAGCGAGTACACCAACGACGGACTGCACCTGCTCGCACCGGCCTACCTGCTGTGGCGCGACGTCATACTGCCCTACATCAACGAATAAGTGGCATAATTCGGAGTGGTTGTTTTGCAAGTTTCGGTTTCTTTACCTATCTTTGCAAAAACAACCAATCCCGAATTACCATGAAACGTCTGTTCCTGATTATATTACTGCTGTCCGGCATCTCAGTATGCACCACAGCCCAAAGCCTCTACGAGGATGATTTCTACAGCCATTTCAACTCCAGGAATTACAAGGCTGCCGAACATGCACTGAACAACTGGGAAAAGCATGCGCCACAGGACTCCGAACTGCCCGTGGCACGCTTCAGACTGCATCTGGAAAAAGCCAGAAAAGTAAGTCTGTCACGCCCCGACCGATACGGCAAACGCAAAGCAGAGCAAAGCTGGAATAAAAAAGAACTGGCAAAAGCCATGGCAGATATCGACCGGGGTATTGCAGCCGACCCGGCACGCTTCGACTTCTACATTATGAAGGCAGAAAACCAGATGATTACCGGCGACTTCACAGGCGCAGGCAACACTCTCGGCACATTCCTCTCAGCCGGACGCAGCATCGACTACCGATGGAAAATCACCCGCTCGGCCACCGTAACCGACAGTATAAACGCCACCCTCTCGGCACTCGAACCATTCATACGCAATCTGTTCGATGCTCACACTCCCGAGTCAATAGAGGCACTGAAGGCAGTAGTGACCGAGGCCGAAAAAGACTTCCCACGCGACCCCAAAATCATACACGCCGCCGGCAAAGTAGCCTTGGCCGAAAACAACCCGGGTCTGGCCATGCGCCGTTTCAACACCGCCAACAACCTCGATGCCGAAAACGCCGAATACATTCTCGACCTGGCCTACGCATGCTTCCTGACCGACCGCGATTCGCTGGCCGTGGATTACTATAAGAAAGTGCTGAAAATGAACGGAACCACCAACGACCAGCGCAACCGGGCCTACTACATGAGCCGCATGATGACCGAAGCCCCTCGCGAACTCACGCTCAAACAGTTCCAGTTCACGGCCTTGCCATGGCTGGCGTGGAACTTCGCCCCCGGTTCGTCGGAACTCTTTCTCAGCAATGCCGATTTCATACTCAACAAATATCTGAAAAAAATGGGCTACGACGTACGCTTCGACACCAAAGGCATCACAGCCGAAACAGTGAACGTCGACGGCATGGTTTGCATAGCCTGGACATTTCCCATTCCCAAAGAACTGGGGCTGCTGGGCTACCTGGTGATGATTCCCAACGGCCCGAGATTCGACGTATTCGCTCTGGCTCGGTACGACCGCGACCGCACATTCGGCGAAAACACGCAGCACCTCGACTATTGGGAGGTGTATAACATACAGGAAAACGGCATGACCGCCTACGCCCGCATTCCGCGTCCGCAGCGTGTGGCTACCTTTGCCAGGCAAATTGCCACCGGCGTACTGCGCTGATTAAGGCCCGAAGCAAATTTGCTGTCCGCACCATACCGCAATACACCGCTTGGCACAATTATTTATCGTGATTAATGCAACGCAATGTTTTCAACGATTTCTATCTCGTCGGAGGCACCGCCATATAAATTAATCATTTAACCGTACAAATATACAACTTAAAAACTCATTGAGCGCTCCGCGTGGCGCTACGCCACTGTCAATGAGTCAGAGCAATATTATTCTCCTTTGCCACACGGCGCAGATTCAGAATCGCATAGCGCATGCGGCCCAAAGCAGTATTGATGCTCACTCCGGTAAGCTCGGCGATTTCCTTGAAACTCAAATTCTTGTAATAGCGCATCATAAGCACCTCGCGCTGGCTCTCAGGCAAGTGCATGATTATCTTACGTATATCGGCACGTATCTGTGAATCAATAATCATATCCTCTACCGTACCCTCGCTAAGCTCGCGTCGGTTGAGTACATCGTAATTTCCATCGTCGGTCGACACAGCAGCCTCGACCTTCTCCTGGCGGAAAAAATCAATGATAAGGTTGCGGGCAATGCGGGTAATCCAGGCCGAAAACTTGCCGACCTCATTATATCGGCCCTGCCGTATGGTCATAATTGCCTTGACAAATGTTTCCTGGAAAATATCCTCGGAGGCATCGGGGTCCTTGACCATCTGCATTATATAAGCGTACACACGCTGCTTGTGGCGCATAAGCAGCTCGTCGAACGCAGGGTTGTTGCCTTGTGCATAAGCGGTGACCAACTGGTCGTCGGTCATCTTTTTAAGTGATTGCATTTACTATTCTTCCTGTTTTAAATTTTTGGAGTAGAATTTTGCAATAGGCTTTAACGGGGGTAAAAAGAATTTATACAAAATGTTGACTTTAATACTGACGCGTTGTCACATACGCATCGTAAACGCAAAATTAATGAAAATACGATATTTACACAAGCATTTAAAGCGGCGATTACCACACTTTAGCATTTTTTAACCACATCGGCACAATAAAATATTTTATCCATAAACAACAAATAAGCTGAAATTCATACAATAAAGCCACACAGACCGGCGTTAATAAAGCGTCGGTTGTCCACTCTGACACCGGCAAAGCATTTACTAATTATTCCATCTCTTCTAACTCATTGTAAAACCTCGAATCGCCTGCCTATGAAGAAAATTTCTACTCCTTGCCGGAGTTTCGACTCCATCCGGCACCAAAGCAGTCAGCGCAAGCAGGCCCCGTGCAGACTCACACTCGAGTTTCTGCGACAGTTCGCAAGAACCTACCGCCCCGTTCCGGGCAACATGGCCGGCGCCCTTCCGGGCTACTCGCTGAACTGAACACCACGCAAAACACCGCCGCAGCCACAAAAGCGGCGGTTTTTTTATTGCAAAATTTGGCTAATTCACAAAAAATCACTAACTTTGCACCCGGTTTAACAACCAACACAAAACAAACAATTAACTAAAAGCAAAACAATGCATTACGAAACCGTTTTCATTTTAACTCCCGTTTTGTCTGACGTACAGGCAAAGGAAGCGGTAGAAAAGTTCAGCAAAGTGCTCACCGACAACGGTGCCACTATCGTGAACACTGAAGACTGGGGCCTGCGCAAACTCGCCTACCCCATCCAGAAAAAGTCAACCGGCTTTTACACTCTCATCGAATTCGACGGCGACACCAAGCTCGTCAAGAAACTCGAAACCGCTTTCCGTCGCGACGAACGCGTAATCCGCTTCCTCACTTTCCGTCAGGACAAGTACGCTGCCGAATACGCCGCCAAACGCCGCTCGCTCAAAGCTAACAAAGAAACCAAAGTTGAAGTAGAAGCAAAGGAAAACTAAATCATGGCACAGGCTCAATCCGAAATACGTTATCTCACCCCCATGTCGGTGGACGTAAAAAAGAAAAAATACTGCCGTTTCAAACGTAGCGGCATCAAGTATATCGACTACAAGGACCCCGAATTCCTCAAGAAGTTCCTCAACGAGCAGGGCAAAATCCTTCCCCGCCGCATCACCGGTACTTCGCTGAAATTCCAGCGCCGCGTGGCTCAGGCCGTTAAGCGTGCACGCCACCTCGCCCTCCTGCCCTACGTAACCGACCTTATGAAATAACCGTTAAAGCTAAAGGACAATACATGAAACTGATTCTCAAACAAGACGTCCAAGGCCTCGGATACAAGGACGACGTCGTTGAAGTAAAAGACGGCTACGGCCGCAACTACCTGATTCCCCAGGGTATGGCCGTAATCGCTTCGCCCGCCGCACTCAAGGTTCTCGAAGAAAACCTCCGTCAGCGCGCCCACAAGCTCGCCAAAATCAAAGCTGATGCCGAAGCCGCCGCTGAAGCACTCAAGGATGTCAAACTCGTTATCGCTACCAAAGTCAGCTCTACCGGCACCATCTTCGGCAGCGTGAACGCCATCCAGATTTCGGAAGAACTCACCAAGCTCGGCCACAACATCGACCGCAAGCTCATCATTATCGAGCAGCCCGTGAAGGAAGTTGGCAACTACACCGCCATCATCAACCTCCACAAGGAAGTTAAAGCCGAAGTTCCCTTCGAAGTTATCGCCGAAGCAGAATAATCTGCAACGTCATAATCGAAATACAGCGAAAGCCCCGCCAAAAGCGAGGCTTTCGTTTTTTTTTGCAGCAAACAAGACCTCAGCTCTGCAGAATCATACCATTAACATTATTTAACCACATCATCCCGACAAGTTCGCCACAAAATTGCTAACTTGCAGACATGCTCGACCTATTCATCAACAGCAACATCTTCGGCTGGGCCTATACAACCATTATGATTCTCTATGGACTCACAACCATCGGAATCATACTCGTTGTGGTTTCCGAAAACCGGAACCCCCTTAAATCCCTGGCCTGGGTAACTGTGCTGCTACTGTTGCCTGTAGTAGGAATAATACTATACATATTCTTCGGGCGAAACATCAAAAACACACGCATGATTTCGCGCCGAAACAGGCGCAAACTCAAAAACAGGCAACGCATACCGGCCATCGACGTACGCTCACTGAACATCTCGCAGTCTGCACGCCAACAAATACTGCTGGGACGCTCACTCACCGGCGCACACTACTTCGACAACAACAAAGTAGAAATATACACCGACGGACGCAGCAAATTCAATGACCTGCTCCACGATCTGCGCAACGCCCGCAAATCAATCAACCTGCAATACTACATATTCGACGACGACGCCACCGGACGCATGGTGCGCGACATACTCATCGAACGCGCACGCGCCGGAGTAGCCGTACGCGTAGTCTACGACCATGTAGGCTCATTCAGCACCCGCACACGCTTCTTCAAAGAAATGCGGCGCGAAGGCATCATGGCCTATCCATTCTTCAAAGTCACATTCCCACAACTGGGCACCAGAATAAACTGGCGCAACCACCGCAAGATAGTAGTAATCGACGGCCACATAGGCTACTTAGGAGGCATGAACATAGCCGACCGCTACATAACCGGAGGCAAATTCCCTCGCTGGCGCGACACCCACCTGCGCATCACAGGCCCCGCCGTGGCCGGACTGCAATTCTCATTCGCCATCGACTGGAACTTCATGGGCCAGCCGCTGATTGAGGACCACGTGAGCCTCGAAGCCCCTCCAGACGGCAACGTAGGCATGCAGATAATCACAGCAGGCCCTACATCACAGTGGCGCAACATAGCCCTGGCATTCCACAAAGCAATCGCCACAGCCACACGGCGCGTGTACATACAGACACCATACTTCCTGCCCACCGAAGCACTGCTGAAAGCACTCCAGACAGCCTCGCTGTCGCACGTCGACGTACGTCTGATGATTCCGCGCAACAGCGACTCGCACATGCTCACACTCGCGTCGGCATCATACATCGACGAATGCCTCAAAGCAGGCATAAAAATATACTTCTACGAAGCCGGAATGCTGCACTCAAAAATGATAGTCATCGACGACGAAATAAGCACCGTAGGCAGCACCAACTTCGACTTCCGCAGTTTTGAGCACAACTTCGAGGTCAACGCCTTTATGTACTCCGCCGAACTCAACACACGCCTCGCCGCAGTATTCACCGACGACCAACAGCAATCAACCCGCATACTGCCCGCAGAGTGGCGCCGACGCCCATGGTACCGAAAATTAGCAGAATCAATAATACGCCTGCTCAGCCCCATACTTTAAAAATCGCGCACTACACCACTGACAATCTGGCGCTTAACAAACCAATGTAAAAATTTTACAAAAAAGATTGCCAAAAAATTTGGTCAGGTCAAAAATAATGCCTAACTTTGCATCGCAAACGCGAAAAACGCGTAACACCAACGCGAAAATAGCTCAGTTGGTAGAGCACAACCTTGCCAAGGTTGGGGTCGCGGGTTCGAGTCCCGTTTTTCGCTCAAGTACATTGAAATACAAATCGCAAACGCGAAAAACGCGTAACACCAACGCGAAAATAGCTCAGTTGGTAGAGCACAACCTTGCCAAGGTTGGGGTCGCGGGT
>CAJUHX010000027.1:0-9210 GCA_910586455.1 uncultured Muribaculaceae bacterium
GGGGTCAAGCGCACTTTGCTTCCCGGGGTCAATCAGCCCCGGCTTTTCCAAATGGAGTCACATTCATTTGCTTGGTATATGGACAATTCAGAAAACGTTACCCATCGTGTCAGGCAGAGAAATCCCAACAGTCTTGGTGTTTACGATATGCTTGGTAATGTTTCAGAATGGACTATCAGCGGATCCGACCCGTTGTTTATTGTAGCCGGCGGAAGCTATGAAACAGAGAAAGACAAATGCAATGGCGAGCTTCGCGAGTTCGACCATTGTAATGTAAAAACGGCGTCACTCGGTTTAAGACTTGTCATGTATCCGGACTGGTAAAGGAAATAAATCAATACACGGATAGGTTTAGCCTTTTCTCCAATTCTATTCTTATAACCCCCATAACAAAACAATATGAAGACCAAAGTCACAACCGAAGTTAAAGTGAATATCGAATCAGAGGAAACTCAGATTCTCGATGATAAAGTCACACCCAAAGGGAAAGGCAAACTCGATATGGTTATCGCATTCGACACCACCGGGTCAATGGCAGCATATATTGATGACGTCCGTAATCAGGTGGCTGAAATGGTACCGCGTATTTTCAAAGACAACGAAGACCTACGCCTCGGAATTGTCGCATTCGGCGACTACTGTGACATGGATAGCCGCGAAACTTTCGGCGATGCCTATCAGTGCATCCATTTGACCGACAACGAAAACGACATTATCAAGTTTGTTAGAGAGTCTAAAGACACAAGTGGTGGCGACGGCGATGAATTCTATGAGCTGGTCTTGAAGAAGATTCTTGATGAATCGCCCTGGCGAGAGGATTCATCGAAGGCTATTCTGCTGATTGCGGATGCAGACCCGCATGAAATCGGTTATACCTACGGCGATTATGTGGTTGGCAATCAGATAGACTGGCGCATCGAGGCAAAGAAAGCCGCCGATATGAAAATCAAGATTGATACCGTTTCAATCTGCGGCCGTCCTTGGTATAAGGAGTTGTCTGCAATGACAAACGGCATCTCCGTGCCATTCAAGAGCAGCGGCAAGACCGGTACGATGATAGAAACCGCCACCACAGCCCGCAGTGCCATGGCGTTCGCCGAATCTGCCAGTGGATGCGAAGACGCCTCAACCCGCGCTTATTGCAGAGAACGTGTCCACGGACTGAGAGGTAAACTTTTCAGTATGTTCTCCGACTGCAATGACGAGGAACTGAATGATGTATGTGATTCATACACCAAAGAGATTGATAAAACGGACGAATAAGAATATAACCCAATGCAAACAGGCTGAAGCAGTACCTTGTGGCGTTTCACGTAGAACTAAGTAAGAGTAAGATGAAACGGAATCTCTATGGCAAAAAGATGTTTATTGCCGATCTGATTATTGTAAGTCTTTGGGCTTTGTTCGCATGGCATGAGATTGGATGTGGATTAGTCATGTCATCAATGATTGTTATGCGCATATCACTCTCATTTGAATTGTTCAGAAAGAGTCGCTGGGCATCGCTCGCTGCCCTGATGTTTGTATTTGTATATATGGCCTGCATTTTTTCAATGCCTGATCCCAAATACGTAGAAGAACCTATAACCAAGTTTATATATGTCTGTCTATGTCTATGTGGTCAATCTGAATTGGCTATAGT
Source organism: uncultured Muribaculaceae bacterium (assembly GCA_910586455.1). GTDB lineage: Bacteria > Bacteroidota > Bacteroidia > Bacteroidales > Muribaculaceae > CAG-873. Next base: position 1,643 of record CAJUHX010000027.1, read on the forward strand.
TTCCTTTAATGCGTTGAACCCTGTAATTCCCCATTGGATAATTTGGTCAATATGGGGATTAATCAGCGGGTGGTTGGTGCTAATGCCGATAATTATTGCAATACGGTTAAATGGTTGCACCGGAATACTACTCAGGAAGCGCCGTCTGTGGTGGTATATGGCTTTTGTGCTCGCCGTTACACTTCTGTTTTGGTTTGAGATAAAGGATATGACCATCTTCATATTTTCATTTCTTATGGCATTGACGCCTCTTGCATACCGGGTGTTATATAGCGGAAGGAAACGTCAACTCTTACAGTCTGTATTGCGAGACAATATTCTGATGGGTTATATCGAAATTGCCGCAGTATTATATATCGCTGTAATCATTGGATTATACAATATCGGAGATGTAAAATTACTTGCTTCGTTCATTTTCCCCGTGGTCTTATATATTATAGCAAACCGTCTGACAGAATCTTCAATCAGAACAATGCCGGCTATGATGATTGGTCTTGGTGGACTCTTCTTTATCAATTGCTGCAACAGGCCTCATGAACTTGTCGTTGCATTGCTTTGTATTGGAATACTAATAACACTTATCGGTGTTGTATTGACTTTTCGTTATTCACGTAATATATTGGCATCCATACTCCTTTTCATCGCAAGTGGATTTTTACTGCCGGTCTTATTATTGGGCTATAACCCGTATGCGGTTATAAATGCTGACTACGTTGATTTAATGAAAACATACTATTCCAAGGCATCCAATGGACTGTATGAATTTAGTGATAATGGACATTTAGGTGTACGTGACCGATATGGCATAGTAGTACCGCCAAAATATGACAATCTATATTTTCTTGAAGGGACATCAGACTATATGGTGCTTGCTGTTGGGGAACGCAATTCGCCGGGCTATCGTTTGCAAGTGTTTGATTTATATGCACGTGAGTATGTTATTCCGGAGGATGGATACCCTGTGGCAAAAATCCGGGAGATTGATTATCATAAGTATGCTTTGCTCGATAGAAATGGTGAGCAAATCTATACTCTTTCTCTCGTTCCCGGCAACCATTATTCCTCTGAATACGAAACATACTTTTTGAACAGAACCGACTCACCTCATCTTGTAATTTGCAAATATAATGAGTATAACGACCCACGTGCGGAGTTCTCGTCCAATCTGAAAGAAGCAGAGCGTCAATTAATTGACATTCACGAACGGCAGGGCTATTGCGATCGGGAATTGATGGACCTTCTTCAAACAAATATAAGTACTCTTCAATATACATTCAAGAAATTGCAACAGGAAACAGGTATAACGATAACTACATCTGCCGATAATAAAGTCAGACTTTATTCTTGGAACACCGGTCTTGGTGGAACCAGTCCGGAATATCAGACATATATTCAATACGTGACCGGAGATACTGTCTTGGCAAGAACATTATATCCGATTTATGACAGCAAATATGTTCTTGCAGACGATATCAGGAAGGATGGACATGAAATTTATGAAGGTTCTTTTTGCGACAAGCTATATCAGATACCGATGAAGAATGGCATGAATGCCTATATAGTTCTTGCATACAATAAGGCCTCAAGCGTTGAGGGGGAGCATGTAGGTGTCATGATTTATGAAAAAGACGGAACATTGGAGAAACTTCCGTTTATTGATAAACAAGGGGAGAAACAATTCTCAGTTGATGCCTGTTATTATATCCCTGACTGGTATTTCACCACTGATGGACTTGGATGGGATTGGGTGATGAGCTTCGACAGCAAATCGAATACCCTATACGTTCCCGAATCCGGAGATATGGGGATGTCAGACCGGTATGATCTTTACAGATTTAACGATGGAAAAATGATATACATCGGCAATGACGCCGGCTATTGGCTTCATCCGTCGTTGAGAGATTTCAAAAGATTGGCAGGTGTCTATAAGACTGACACTGAATTGATACGCATTGACAAGCTTAGGGATGATACATTCAGATATGCGGCATGGTCTAAATCAAAACCTATGTCTTCGGAGCCGGAGTTGGTACTGTATGGTGGTAAAACCGGGATTATCGAGAATGCCATTGTATTCCGTAACGACGACTATACATACATCGTTCCGGAATACCGTCGTGGACAGGGAAAAGATTTCGGTAAAGTGATTATCAAGTATAAAAATAAGGTTATTTACGACCGTCCGGCCACTTGCCACGTGGACTGGTTACATTATAAGCCAAAGGCATCTGAATATTTGACATACCCTTTGGGAATATCACAATTCTTATCAAGAGTACAGACCATATAATATTCATCCGGAACATCAAAAGGAGCGATGATTCCATAATTCGAAGCTTTTTCATAGCCGAATTTTGAATAATAATCAGGATTGCCCAAGACCACAGAACAGGAATATCCCATTTTAAGAGCCAGTCCATGGGCCGCCGTAACTAATAATCTGCCGATACCCTTTCTTTGCCAGTCGGTCCTGACAGAAAGTGGAGCGAGAGCGATAGCCTCTGATTGGCCTACAGATATTCTGCTGAACATTATATGACCGAGAATAATGTCGCCGGATACAGCGACAAGCGATAGTTCCGGAATATAATCCGATGAATGCCTTATCCTCTCAATAAGATTCTGCTCATCACCATCGCTGTGCTCAGCAAGTGCAAATGCTTCTCTTATAAGTTCTCTTAATTGCTGATAATCTTCTTGCCTTTCCTGTCGTATCTGTATGTCAAAGTCTTGTTTCATCTCACAAATTTACAAAATAAACCCGAGAATAAACCGTGTATAGCCCGATATAATTTCAGGGCAACAGTTCATATACCACGTCGGCTTCGCGATACTGGCTGATGCGTCCGTCTTTCAGCAGGCACAGTATTGCAAAGCAAAGCTGTGTTTCGGTGAAGTTGCAGATTGTAAGGAGTTCGCGGTAGGTGTATTTGTAGCCTGCACACATATTGTCGAGCAGGGTTTTGCTGTTTTCTGTTGTAAGGTCCATAGATTGTTGTTGTTAGGCCTTATGCAAACAAACTGTAGAGTGATTTGTTCAATATCAGCGGCTGAGCCATAGTCAAACTCATCCAAAATTGCTATCTTTGTATTCCGGTATGATGTATCGTGCCGGAATATTTTTTGAATTAGTCTGAAATATCGAATATGAAATTTGAAGAGATACTTGCAAAAGACCTGCACCGGTATCTGGTGTCGCAGGGATATGTCGACAGTATGATGCCTGAATGTCAGGACCTTGATAATCTGTGGCAGAGTGTTGCCGAGGCTTATCTTCCGGATGGAGTTCGCGAGTTTGCCGATTATCCGCTGACCTCGCTCGGGTGGATTATGTTCACCGGCATGGCCCTGGCAAAGATGTGGGATACCGACTGGACTACCTATTCGCTGCGCAGCGGAAGCGATATTTATAACATGCTTAAGCAGCAGCGCGGCTTCGACGCACTTGACGATTATGTGCTGGAAGATGTGCTGAGTCTGAGCAGTGAGAAATGCCGGGCGGTGGCTACGGTTGTGGGTGAGTGCGCCGCACGCTCGCTGAGCGCGCTACAGCACTCGCATTTCGAAGCGGGAACCAAGGAGGCCACAGAGGCATATGTCGCGGCTCTGCATGCGCTTTACCGCTGCGGTATCGCCATGGGCCTCAATCTGCTCGGCTATCACATGACGGCTATCGGGTAGTCCGCATCCTTATTGTCGGCACCTGAGCTTCATGCGAGGGCCGGCCTATGGTACAAAATTAGGACTATTCCTGCGCAGGCAGTGCAGGAATAGTCCTATATACGTAGAAGTATGTGTCACGCGGCGCTAACTGCTGCGGATTTGGAGGCGGGAGTGCCGGCTGTGCCGATTACCCACTTTTCGCCGGGCAGCCACGAGATTACCAGGCAGCTGAGCCAACAACTGAGGAAGGTGCATACGGCTATGGCCGGTATGGCAGCCACCGATGGCAGGCCTGCTGTGCCTTTGAGCACCGAAGTCCACATTCCCAGCCAGAAGATGTGCATCAGATACATGCCGTAGCTGAGGTCCGACAGCTGAAGTATCACGCGCGGTGTGCGTTCCTTCTGTATGCAGGTGAACAGCAGGAAGGCGCCGGCTGTAAGCATCAGGCAGTTGATGGTGCAGAACGACCAGCCGATTTCAAGCACCGGAGTTTCGTGCAGCACACCGGGGACGGCCTGCACGTAGAACGACAGGATGGTCCATACGGCGCCCACGGCAGTCAGAGCCGAGCCGACAGCCAGACGTTTGCCCGTACTCCAATTGAGATGCACGCGTATGTAGTGGGCCAGAACCAGGTAGCCCAGATAGCCGCTGAAATACCACAGGAGATGATATTCGTTCCAGAAGCACTGGCCCCACAGTTCGCCGCACCAGCGGTTGAGATAGGGCATGCAGGTGGAGAGGGCGAACAGCCAGATGAACATGCGCTCTTCCTTGGCCGATACGCGGGCGAGCCATGGCGAAATCATTGGTATGAATAGGTACAGGCCTATCAGCGGATACATGAACCAGAAGTGCCCGGCCAGAGTAGGGAAGTTGAGCAGCAGGCGCGACAGGTCGTGTGCCGATGTTTCGCTGTCAATCTGGCCCCACAGCATGGGCAGGGTGCTGTAGAGAACCATGAACAGCAGGAATGGCGGCAGTATGCGCAGGGCTCTGCGGCGGTAGAATTCAACAGCGCTTTGGCCTTCTTTCATGGGGGCGAGCAGAAATGCCGATACTATCATGAACAGAGGTACCGACATGCGCGAGAAGCCGTCGTACACCGACACCCACAGGCGGTCGGCCTCGCTGAGCAGCAGCGACTGCGGCCCGGCCATGTCGGTCGAACCAGGGGCCCCATAGAAGTTCTCGGCGGCATGCACCAGCATTACCAGAAAGCATGCGAACACTCTCACATAATCGAGAAATACTATGCGTTTCATGCGTTGTCGGGGTTAAGTTCGTCGATTTTAGTCAGAGCGAAGGCGTATGCGCCGGTTGATATGGCTTTGCTTGCGCCGAGTTTCGAGAAAGTCACACCTATGCGCTTCATGTCGTCGTACTCCACGGTGAGGTTTGTGCCGCGTATGGTCAGAGTCTTGCGGTTGCCTTTGGCAAAGCGCTCGAAGTCGTCCGGGTCGTCGAGGTTCATCACTTCCATCTGCACGCGGTTTACAGAGTCGCCGCCCAGGGTCTGAAGCGACGAGCGCAGTTCTTTAAGCAGCGAGGGCAGAATCAGATGTCGGGCAGCTGTAATGCCTCCGCCAATAACTATTATGCCGTCGACGAGCTGTGCGGCGATTGCCATGGCGTCGCCTGCTGTTTCGCCGAACTCGGCGAAAGCCTTGCGGGCGGCCTCTACATTTCCTTCGAGTCTGCCGTCGGCTATATCGCATATATCCTTGGGTTCGAGCTTGCGGTCGTATTCATCCGATGCCTCGGCGTAGACACGCTTTACAGCGCGCACCGACACACCTTCCTCGGTTATCACACCGCTTTTGGTTTTGTGGGGCAGGCAGAAAGTTTCCACACACGAGTTATCGCCGCGGTTGAGCTGTCCGTTCACTACCATACCCACACCGAATCCGGTGCCGAAGGTATAACCCAGCAGGTTGCGGAAGCGTTTGTTGCTGCCGGCCTCGGCCAGACGGCTGTTTATCTCGGGCAGGGCTCCGCAGAGGGCCTCGCCGTAGGCAAACAGGTCGCCGTCGTTGTTGATATATACAGGCATGCCGAATTCGTGCTCCAGGAAGGGGCCCAGAGCCACGCCGTTGCGGAACGACGGGAAGTTGGGCAGATAGCCTCCGATGATTCCGTGGGGATAGTCTGCCGGGCCGGGGAACGCAAAACTTATAGCCACCGGTTTTTCGTTGAGCGAGTCGATTATCTGTCGGAAGCCTTTTACCATTGTATCGAGGCAGAGGTCGAGGTCATGGGCGTTGGATGGCATTGTCAGGGGTTCGGTTATGAATTCACAGCCGCGCATTGCGCCGAACACCAGGTTGGTACCTCCGGCATCGAGAGTGATTACTATTCGGTTATCGTGCTTAAACATTATATATAGCTTGTTTGATGATAAATGTTACTTTCGCAAAGATACGAAAAAAAGGCATAAACACAGTGTCCGTCCGTGCCAAAAATATATACACAGATGGACACCGCAGCTCAGATGCCCTTTTACTTGAACACAGGGCTCAACGCATACAGCCCCGGACACCGATTGTGCCCGGGGCTGTATGCGTTGGAGGGATTATGCTGTGTTATTGAATACAGAGTGTTCAGAAGCGGTTGCGGTTGAGGCCCGGCACAGTATGCAGCTTGCCGAAGCGTTTCCAGATAGAGGCATCCTTGTTGGAAGAGATTTTTGCCGGAGCGAAGCTGATTTTTGCCGGAGCTTCTGTCGGAGCGGTCAAATCTTCATAGGTGGAAACATGAGATGCTCCTTCGGGGGTAATATTGGCTAAAGTGCGGCTGAGTTTGCCGTCGAGGCCATAAGCGTCAGCTGCGAAATACAGGAATGTTGCATCGCCATATTGTACATATAAATTCTTGACGGGAACCGAGAGGAATCCACCCTGGATTACGGCATTCTTGGTTGACGTTTCCGGATACAGAGTTTCATCGGTCAGGTCGCCCTTAGCCAGGGCCCAGGCATAGCTTTGTGCGATTTCGTTTGGAGTGAATACTGCCTGAAGGATAACTTTACCCTTGGCATCGCTGAATTTATCGGGGTAGGCGGCAGCCATTTCGTTTCCGTCGAAGTAGCGGTATGACAGACTTATCTCTGCCTCAGAGTAATCATACGACGTAGTAGTGAAGCGTTGCTTGAACAGCGGGCCGGCGGCATCGCCGTTGTTGTCCATTGCATATACGTAGATGTAGTATGAGGTGTTGGGGTTAAAACCTGATTCGGTAATGTTTATATCGCCGGTAAAGGTTACGCCGCGCACTACGTCGGCAATCGGTTTGCCGTAAGAGGCTGAATATTCCTCAATGCTTGCCTTTACGGACTGCGGCATGGTGAAGTCGCCGGGCCAGTCGGATACACTATAACATCCCATCCAGTATCTTACCGAGGGGTCGGATGGCTTGACAATCACTGTAAGCTCTGTCGACATTACGCCGGAGTACGAAATGTCGAACGTACAGTCGGCCGGATCGCCGCCCGGAAGTGTGCTGAAGGGTACGGCTGATGCTTCGCCTACACATTTGCCTTCCGAGTCAACTTCTATGGCATAGCATACCATTTCGGTGTCTGACGGGAGTCCGGATACATTGTCGCTGTCGTCGCCTTTCGACAGTGCAGCTTCGAGGAATATCGACAATGGTACGCCCGGGTATTGTGATTGTATCGACTTGAAGTAGTTTTCTACCACGTATTGCGCGCCGTATTGTTCATAGTCTTCTTTGTCGCAGACGTCGAAGTAGTATGTTATGTCGGGGTCTTCCGGGGATATCGACAGCTTTGCCGATACCGAAGTAATGTCGGTTACCTCGATGTGGAACGGACCTTGATTCTGTTGAGGAAGCTCGAACGAAACCTGCTCTATATCGGCGGTATTGAACTGATGTTTCTGCCC
>CAJUHX010000027.1:9220-25360 GCA_910586455.1 uncultured Muribaculaceae bacterium
TTTACGGTCATGGTCTGCGCTGTAGCATACGGTGCCACTGATAGTGATGCGGCAATAGCGAAACTTAATATATATTTTTTCATGATTGTATCGGATTGAATTTTGGCTGGATGTTTAGAAGGCTAATATCGGACGCACGCGGCAGCCGGTGTTTTTATTGGCCCAGGTTACGAAACCGGGATTGAACGAGCTTTCGTCGAAGCTTGTGTAGTAAGCTCGGTACGAGCAGCCCGATGAGTCGTACTGTTCGGTACTTGACCAGTATTCCGAATCGCGGCAATACATGGGCATGCCGCCGTAGTTCTCGAGTTGAGCCAACGAATTTTGGACACATGCCGATTCGCTGTCACCGCCGTTGGGTATGAAGTATACTCTGTCGTAGATATATTTCAGCTGATATGCCGAGGGAAGGAACCAACCCGAGCTTTGTGCCGGTGCGGGTACCTGTGCATCGAAGTAGTCGGTGGCATAATATGTTGCGGGGAAGTTCGAGGATTCTCCGGAGAGTCCGTTGAAGTCTTTATTTGCTCTGGCGCGTATGGCGGCGGTGTTGTTGTAGCCCAGGAAGTCGTTGGTGCTCACAGAGCAGGAGCAGCCGTCGTCCCATCCGTCATAGAAACTCCAGGCCACAGGGTTGTGTTCGCCGTCATAGTATGTGGCGTCGCGCAGCGACACAACGTAGCCGTGGAATTCGGGCATGGCGGCAGAGCCGTCTTTTACTTTGTAGTATGCTTCTTTATCGCCGAATTCGGAGGCGATTCCGATGTAGAAAATCACACCGATAGGCTCGGCATCGGGCTTGTTTACCAGATACGAGCTCCATGAGCCGTCGCTGTAGTAGTAGTCGCCGATCTTGGGTGCCTGCTGTTTGTTGCCTTCAATTTCATAAACAAGGTTGATTTTCTCGTTGAGATACGATTTGCCGGAATCTTCGTTGCCCAGACTCAGGCTTCCTTCGGGAATTGTGATGCTGTAAACTCCGGGAACTTGGAGTGCCGGGTTGAATGAAATGGTCAGAGTGCCGTTTTCATTGATTGTAGGTTCTACGATGTCCGGATAAGCGTTATTGTCTTTCTGTATATATGCCTTCAGGGCACCCATGGGCTTGAGTTGGGTGTAGTTGTCGAATGTAATGGTAACCTCTGACAGAGTTTCCACTATACCCGGTTCGGGCGATGCGGAGTATTTCTGGTCAGGAGCCGGCTCCTCAATGATATAGATGCAGATTTTGCCGCCGAGCGGATTACCGGAGATGTCGGTGTATGTGCCTTCGGGTATTTCCAGATGGTAGTTGCCGGGTGCGGTATATCCGTCGGCTGCGAAAGTATATATAAGGTCGGTGGTATTGGCCAGAACGTCGCGGTGCAGGTTCATACCTTCGTCGGTGGGTTTGCGCGAGAATACTACACCTTCGCTGTTGCCGAGTGTGATGTAATGCTCTTCTTGGGTGTTTTCAATATATGCGCCTTTTAAGGAAATGGTTATGCAGCCCAGACCCTGGGGTGTGGTTTTGGTGTCAAGCAGGCCTTCTGCCGGGGTCAGCGATTCCATGTACTCGTTGAAGTTTATTACATCGAGTATGGGAGGGGTGGGCTCATCAGGCAGAGATGTGAGGCTGAACTCTATGCGCTCTACATTTTCATTGTTGAATCCTACAGTTTCTCCGCTTTTGGTGAATACGGTAAAGCTTTGTGCAGCCAGCGACAGTGCTGATGCTGCAAGTATGGTGGTCAGAGTAAGTGTACGTGTCATTTCTTGAAAATTTTAAAAGATTTTCCATCGGTTGTCGATACTATGTATACTCCTGCAGTGATGTGCGACAGGGATAGTGTGGCGTTGCCTTCAGTGTCGGCATTGCATGATGCGATGATGCGTCCCTGTATGTCGGCGAGCTGTATTCCGGTGTTCGGAGTCAGACCTTCGATTGTTACATAATTGTCCTGTATGGTGATGCGGTATTCGTTAGCCATGACATCAGCGAGAGCGGCCACGTTGTCGAAAGTGAATTTTTCCACATTGGCAAGTTTGTGGTCATCGCTGAGCTGATCGGCCTCTACATGCAGATTTTCGCCGACAAATGTTACTACCGGGGTGTCTTCCAGCACGTAGCTGACTGTTGAACCTCCATGCAAGTGTACAATGAGGCAGTCTTTGAACTCTTCGGCCTGCACAACGGGAGTCATGCATAATGCCAGCGATGAGAGTATGCCGGCTCTTTTGAGAAAATGTGTCACCGATTTTTTAAAATTTCTCATAATAAATTAGGGTAAGTGAATGAAAATGATACGAATATACTGATGGAATACGAAGTTCATTCCAAATTGGAACAGCTGCATGCTTCGTTTACATTTTTTAAGCTGTTATGAGGCTGCTCAATGCCGAACTGTTGATGCGGGATTTACCGGGTTAATTTCGGCGTGGTGGCAATTTGCTATAAACATAGCCAAACTCATGTATTTGGGAAAGCAAGCACCTTTATTATGGAATAAATTTCAATATTGCAAATGTATGTAAAATAATTGAAATAACAAAAAAATAATTTCGTTTTTTTATCATTTTCTCCTTGTGTATTTTGCAAAGTCTTTATTGTCAGCCGCATTGCGATATATCAGGAATTATGCAAAAATCCCCGCTGTCGTCGGCTGCATGAATTACAATTTTTATGCAGCCGTCGACGGCGGGGGATTCTGGCTATGGATTGTTTGTCGGCCCTATATGGGAGCCGGAGTCAGACCAATCAGATGTTGGGGGTATTCCACACTTTGGTTTCGGTGCAGACGGCCTTGGCCTTGCAGTTGGCCACGGTGAATTCGAAGTCGCCCTTTTCGAGGGTCCATTTACCGTTGTAGTTTACAAAGGCGAGGTCGCCGGCAGGGATGGTGAATTTCACTTCCTTGCTTTCTCCCGGCTTCAGGCTTACTTTGTCGAAGGCGCGTACCCGCAGCACGTCGGGGGTAATGGATGCCACCAGGTCGCTGCTGTAGAGAATCACCGGCTCCATGCCTGCTACACTGCCGCTGTTGGTAACAGTAACGCTTACGGTGATATCATCGGCAGGCGTAAACTCGGCCTTGTCGACTTTGAGGTCGGAGTAGGTGAAGGTGGTGTAGCTCATGCCGAAGCCGAATGGCCACTGCACGTCGATGTCGGCGTTATAGTTGTATGCGCCGCTCATGGTGCCGGTGCTTTCGCAGGGCTTGTGGTCGTATGTGGCCAGAGCATTAATCCACTTAGGGTAGGTAAATGGCAGCTTGGCGCTGAAGTTGCGCTCGCCCGAAAGCAGCTTGGCCAGGGCGTCGCCGCCGTAGTTGCCGGGCAGCATCATGTCGATTACCGCCGAAGCCAGCGGCTCGATTTCGCGGATAATGCGCGGACGGCCTTCGTTGAGTACCAGTATGATGGGCTTGCCGGTCTTGGCCAGCTCCTTTATCAGATACTGCTGGTTGGCCGAGAGGTGCAGGTCGTTGGTGTTGCCGGGAGTTTCGCAGTAAGAATTCTCGCCCACGCAGGCTATGATTACGTCGACACTGCGTGCGGCAGCCACGGCCTTTTCAATGCGCAGGTTCTGTTCGGCTTCCCACTTGCCGTAGTCGGGCACATAGTCCATGCCTTGCTCGAGCACTACGTTTGCAGCGCCGAATTCATTGCATATGGCGGCGTAGATGCTGTTGTAGCCCTCGTGGAAGCGCGGGTCGTCGGTGCCCTGCCAGGTGTACGACCAACCGCCGTTGAGTGTGCGGAGCGAGTTGGCGTTGGGACCGGTGACGAGTATTTTCTTGCCCTTGGGCAGTGGCAGCACGCCGTTGTCGTTCTTAAGCAGTACCTGACTCTGTGCGGCCAGTTCGAGTGCCTTTGCGCTATGCTCCTGCGATGCGAACAAGGGGTAATCCTTGGGGTTGGTCGACGGGGTTTCGAACAGGCCCAGACGGAGTTTGAAGCGGATGATGCGCTTTACGGCATCGTCGATACGTTGCTGCGATACCTTGCCTTCCTCTACGAGTTCTTTCAGCAGAGTGCAGAACTGCACGTCGTAGGGAGTCATTGACATGTCGATACCGGCGTTGATGGCCAGCATTATGGCTTCCTTATAGTCGGCTGCGATTTTGTCGCGGTTATACAGGTTGTGAATGTCGGCCCAGTCGGTTACAATCATGCCGTCCCAGTTCAGGTCTTCCTTGAGCCACTGAGTCAGCATTTCGTGGTTGGCGTGGAACGGCATGCCGTTGTTTATGCCCGAGTTGACCATTACCGACAGCGCACCGGCCTGTATGGCCATCTTGTATGGCTGGAAGTATTTCTCGCGCAGGTCAACCGGATTTACCGAGCTTGGAGTGCGGTCTTTGCCGCTTACAGGCACACCGTATGCCATGTAATGCTTCAGACAGGCACCAACATTGTTCACACCCAAATGGTTGGGGTCGTCGCCCTGATAGCCTTTGACCATCTCTACGGCCATGGCTCCGTTGATATAGGGGTCTTCGCCGAAGCTCTCCCACATACGGCTCCACACGGGGTTGCGGCCAAGGTCCATCACCGGGTTGTAAACCCAGGGGATATTGCATGCCCGCGACTCGTAGGCACAGATTGCAGCGCCCTCGCGCACCAGTTCGCGGTTGAACGAAGCGGCCATGTTGATTTCCTGCGGGAACATGGTGCCGCCTATGGTGTATGTGGTGCCGTGGTTCTGGTCTACACCGAATATGTCGGGAATACCGATGTATTTCATCGAAGCTTCCTGAATGCCGTTGATTATACGGTACCAGGTTTCAGGAGTCTGAGCCTGGCCCAGAGGGGTATTCAGAACCGAACCTACGCGGTACTTGCCGAATACACTGTCGACTTCGGCGGGGTCAAGTTGAACCTTGCCGTCGACGAGGCTGTCGACAATCACAAGGTCGATTGTAACCTCGCACATCTGGCCCACCTTGTCGTCGAGCGACATTCCGGACACGATTTCATTGACTCTGGATTCGAGAGCGTCGTCGGGAGCTATGGCCGGCGACGGCTTCTCGCTGTTGTTGTTGCCGCATGCCATCATAATCAGCGACAGCAGGGCAAATGAGTATTTTTTCATCGGTTGTTAGTTGGGTAAATAATCTATGCAAAGATAGTTATTTTTCAACTAAAAAAAGTTTGCGTATAATTGCAGTAATATACACTATTGTACACCATGCTGATAATCATAGCCCGGACCTGACTCCAACCGGGTAAAAAGTAAACTTCGCTACCAGTTCTGCCGGCTATCTGACAGCCACTTTGGCGATTGCTTTGCCAGAGCGCACAATATATATGCCGCGTTGCAGCGTGGGCGTACTGCCGCTGCCGCTGAACACCTGGCGGCCGTCGGGGGTGTAGACTTCGAAGTCGCCGCCGTATGTAATGCAGCCATTGCGGAGCATTATGCCGGACAGCGGAGCAACCGGCAGCGTAACGCCGCTGTATTCCGGGTCGTACCGCATCAGTTTGTCGAGGTCGTTGAAGCGCTGTGTCAGATAGCTCTTGACATTGTTCACCTCGGCCGCATAGCTGCCCCATATCTGCGGGTTCTGGTGTACCCACTCGTTCATTATGGGCCAGCGCAGGAAGTTGAGCTGCTGCGAGGCGTCCAGTTCCCGGGCCAGCGAGTCGGTATAGGCCATCATGGACCCGGCGGTAAGCTCATGTTCGTTGCGAGCCCGCGACCATATACGGCTGATGTCGGAGGCTGTACGTTCGTCGTCGATGATTATGCGGTTTGCGAAATCGTGCATGCCGTTGGCTGCCGAGGCCTGCCGGAAGCGGTACAGGAAGTCGCCGGCGGTGTTGTGTATCGGATAGGTGCGGATGTCGTTGTCAAAGGCCAGATCGAAGTCCCATACCGGACCGGTGTGAAGCGCCGGGTCGTTGCGGTCCTTGTACATGTAGGTACTCCAGTAGGTGTCGGTATTGCCGGACAGTTCGCCCACGATAAAATGTTTTATGAACGACTCAACATCGAATATGTCGCGGTAATCCTCTCTGCCGTCCCGGCCGAAACAGTAGCGGAACACCAGGTCCTCCATACGGTTAAAGTAGTTGCGGATATAGTTGTGCTGCTCGGGTGTACCGCCATCGTCGGGCGACTTTATTGTTACCGGTATGCCGTACTGCGATATGAAGAATTCGCCTTCCGGTTCGTCATAAGCGTAGGCGTCGACCTCGATGAAGTATCCGCCGCCGAGAGCTTCACCTTCAGTATCTGTGGTTTCCATTTCGGTTATGTCTACGCGCCCCGGATTAACTTCCATCTGGTCGCATAGCTGATAACAGCCTTTGTATTCGCCGTTAAGAATCACGTCGACCGGGCGTGCCCAGGCCACGAACGGCATCTCAAGACGCCGCGCTATCTCGAATGCCAGCAGGTTGCGCATCAGTGTCTTGTCGCCGTAGTTGTTTATCAGTGTCCACTTTTTGGCGGTGGCGGGCGAACCCAGTACAGACTGTTTTTTGTCGAATTTCAGGCGCCATGGCTTTTTGGGAAAGCTACGCGAGGCGTTTCCTCGCTCGCGTATTGTGCCGGGCCTTGTCGGTGTCGGCCTTGTTGCCGTCGATTATTATGATGTTGGCTGTGATGTCGTGTTCCTTGTCGTAGGGCTCCTCGGCATTGAGGGTGTTCACTACCACTGTAGGCAGGTTGGTAACCTGAAACAGGTGCGAGTCGTCGCCATCGCCGGCGTTGCCGTAGAATTCCAGCTCGGCGATGTTGCAGCGCGAGTCGCCGGTGCTGACAAAGCGCACGTAGCGGAAACCCTTCGAGCAGTCGACATCGCCATAGCTCATACTGCCTATAATGCCCGGTTCGGTGATGATGTAGATGGGCAGTGCGTCCATAAAGTCGGGGCTGTTGGCTCCCTGAATCACACCCAGCTGCACGCGCTTTGGGCCGAGTCCGTCGTTACGCGGCGACCAGCCCACCCGGTCTATTACATGGGGCGTGCCCAGATCGAGGCCAACCCAGGTGTATGAGCGGGCGTCGGTGGCGAAATAGGTGTTGAGGTCGCCGTCGAAAGCGCGGTATTGCACATCGTACTCCACGCTCCAGTTCTCATAGTTGAAGCCTGCCGAAGTACCTATTGGAGTGCCTGTAAGCTTGTCGCCGGCCATTGCCGCAGTCGGCAGCATCAGCGAGCAAAGCAGTATGGTTTTATAGAAGTTCATAGTGTTGATGGATTTACTTTACTATCTTATATCTTAGTTATATACAGATTTTCCAAACGGGAACAAAGCCAGACCCATAAGTTTGAAATGCTGCAGCCCGAAGGGAATGCCTATAAGTGTAAGACACAGAATTATACCCCACGCCAGATGAGTCAGGGCAATGGGAATGACGCCGACAAACCACCAGATAAGGTTCATCAGACCGGCCAGACAGCCCGACGGCCAACCGCCGGCGGCTATATTGGTGCCGAAGGGCCACAGCGACACTGCCGCCAGTTTCAGGGTCTGCAGGCCGAAAGGGATGCCTATGATTGTAATCATAAGCATCACACTCGATATGATGTATTCGATGGCTGTCATCACACCGCCGAACACCAGCCAGATTATATTAAGTAGTATCTTCATAATTGTACGCTTGGAGTACAAAGGTAGCTATTTTTTGCGACACTACGGTGTTATAGAGGATGTTTCTGAAAGCTCTGATGGTGTCGGCGGTAATTATATCGGGGGGGTAGTCAGCGTCCTGTGGCCTTGAAATTGAAAATAGGCCGTATGATGGAGTCGATGCAGACGGTGTCGCCGATGTTGGCGATAATTTCCCCGGCTGGTTTGTAAACCATTGGTGACTCGTCGCGTGTCGACTCGGTGACGGATTCGGAATAGATTCCCTGCATCGAGGCCTCGAAATCGGACATACTGATTCGCTCGTATGCCATAGAGCGGCTCAGCACGCGTCCGGCTCCATGCGGTGCCGAGCAGTTCCAGTCGGCATTACCCTTGCCTGTGCATAGCAGTGAGCCGTCGCGCATATTCAAAGGAATAATGCAGCGTTCGCCCGCTGTGGCGGATATTGCCCCCTTGCGGATAATGTTGTCGTCGCTTATGTAATTGTGGACTGACTCGAATTCCTCGCAAGCCCGCACGCCGGGGAAGAAGCGCATCAGCAGCATGGCTATGAGCTTGCGGTTCAGCACCGCCCAGTGCTGGCACAGGCGCATGTCGTGGAGATATTGGCGGCGGGTTTCGCCTTCGACATAGCAGAGCGCCGCAGGTAGCGCCGGTTCGGCCTCCTGATACTCCTTGCGCATCCTTTTTATGACTCCCTGCAATTCGGAGCGACGTCCGGCGGCCTTGTACTCATCAATAGTATGCCGTATGGAATCCTCGAAGTCATCGGCACCGGCGGTAAGATGCTTTATGGCTTTGGCCTGATATATGTCGGCCACCTGTTTGCCGAGGTTTCGCGAGCCGGTATGTATTACAAGATACACGTTTGCGGCATCGTCCTTGTCGAGTTCGATGAAGTGATTGCCTCCACCAAGTGTTCCGATGGATTTGTTGATGCGGCCCGAGTCTTTTATCTCCCTGTAGCAGTAGAGTTCGGTCACCAGTTGTTTTGCCCGGCGATAGATATTCATTTCCTCGCCTGCAAGGGGCTTGAAGCCGTATTTTTCCTCGCGGACTCTCATTCCGGAGGGTACATTGTCGCAGATGTGGCGGTGGAAGGCATGGTAGTCGATATCGGATAGTTTGCCAAGATTAAGAATTCGCATGCCGCAGCCTATGTCCACACCCACTATGTTCGGGATTACCTTATCGCCGAGGTCGCCTGTAAAGCCGATAACGCATCCGGCGCCGGCATGTACGTCGGGCATGATGCGTATCTTCTTGTCGGAGAACACATCAATCGACATCAGTTCTCTAATCTGCCGGATTGCACTGTCGTCGATGTTGTCGGTGTAAATTTTTACGTCATAGCCTTCTAAAATCCTCATGATTATGATGTTTTATGGTTATGGCCGCAAAATTACACAGTTACTGCGCAATAGTCTTGCGCAGTAGAAATTATTTTTTGTATTGCGAGGCAGCTTTGTGAACACTTTTGGCTACCATATCGCGGAATTCAGGCGGGGCAATCACTTCGATGTGTCCTCCATAGCCGAGAATGAGGCGTTCGAGTTCGTTGTTTATCACCACTCTGAGCGACAATTGTATACTGCCGTCGCGGAAACGCTGCTCTACCTTCTGCGAATTATGAAAGGGCTTAGACTCGACATAGGGTGCCTGCTGGCGGTCGACCTTCAGAACTACACGTCTGGCCTTGTCGCTTATCTGGCGTGTCACGCCGATGGTGTCGTCGAAGAAGTGAAGCGGGTCGAAATCGACACATTTCTTAAACGGGTGTTCTTTGTCGGTCTTTACCGAGTGAATGCGGTCGAGGGCGAAGATATTCACCTGCGGGGCCTTGTTCCGGGCTTTTTCAGCGATAAGGAACCAGCGGTTGCGGTACTCTTTCAGCAGGTACGGGTACACCACCAACGCCTCGGAATGCCTGGCTTTGAACGACTGGTATTCAATTACGATGGTCTGCTGTTTGCGCACGGCATCGTAGATGGAGCCTATGAACCGTGCGCCGCGGTAGCCGGGCACACACTCCATGTCCATGGCCGGAACCGTCGAGCCTGTCTGGCGCGAAATCTGCTCGTTGAGTTTGCTGATAGTGTCGATCGACGATGCCAGCTGAGGAAAGCCCTGCAGTTGGCGCAGTATGTCCAAGGCCCGGTTCAGAGCGTCGAGCCCTTCGTCGTTCAGCGGCAGGTGGGTTATGCTGAAATCGGGGTCTTCGTATTCATAGTACTTGTTGTCGCGCACCACAATGGGGGCGTTATAGCCGAGGCGGTCGCTGCGCATCAGAGCCAGGTCGTTCTGGAAAGTACGTCGGCTTACCGGATTGCTGCGACCCTCGAACTCGGCCAGAGCATCGGTACATGCATCGATAAGGTCGTTGATGGTCCACCGGCGGTAGTGGTTCTGCAGGCATCGGTCAATGGTCGAAATACGTATAAGTGTGGCTCTGTTCAGTGGCATGGCTGTGTTTTTTGCAAAAATACAAATAATTTCAGTGCCATGCAAATTCAAAGGAGTGGAGGCATGCGGCAGCGTTACTGCCATGCCGCCACTCCGTGGTCGCGTGCGCGTTATTTTAATAGGGTGTAATCAGAAATTGCGGGCACATACCTCAAAATAACTCCGGGCATGGAAGCATACGGGGCAAACCTCAGGCGCTTCCGTGCCGATGCAGATGTGGCCGCAATTGCGACATTCCCACACCGTGACACCACTCTTGCGGAATACCTCGTGGGCCTCGACATTGCGCAACAGCGCGCGGTAGCGCTCTTCGTGATTCTTTTCGATTGCAGCCACGCCGCGGAACTGTTCGGCCAGATTGTGGAAGCCCTCTTCGTCGGCTTCGCGGGCAAAGCGGTCGTACATATCGGTCCATTCGTAGTTCTCGCCTTCGGCCGCGTGCAGCAGGTTTACAGCGGTATCGTTGCTCAGACCTCCGAGGGCTTTGAACCATAGTTCGGCATGTTCTTTTTCGTTGGCCGCCGTGTGCTCAAATATGGCTGCAATCTGTTCGAAACCGTTCTTGCGGGCTACCGAGGCAAAGTAGGTGTACTTGTTTCGGGCCATGCTTTCGCCGGCAAAAGCTTCCTGAAGGTTCTTTTCAGTGCGGGTGCCGGAATATATGCCGGTGGGTTGGTCGGCAACGTTGTCGGTTATTTCGACCCTCTCGAAGTCCGATGCCGGATGATAGCAAATCGGGCAGGTGAAGTCGGCAGGCAACTCGTCGCCAACATATTCGTAACCGCATATCTTGCAGCGCCATACGGTATGGCCGGCTTCCGGAGCCTGCGGTTTGGGTTTGATATGCTCAAAGTAGTAACTGTATGTTGCCGATTGCACCGGACTGAGAGTTTCCATTTCAGTGACATCGCCTATAAACATAATGTGGGTGCCAAGGTCGATTGTCTGTGATACCTTCATGCTTATAAAGGCATTGGTGCCGTCGGTAATGGCCACAGTTCCGTTGCCGACACGGCGGTATCCGGCAAAATCGTGGAATTTGTCGGCATCGCGTCCCGACTGGAATCCGAAGCGTTTAAACAAACTGAAATCGGCCTTTTGGCTGATAACCGAGGCTGTCAGGTTCATCGACTTCTGTGCCATCTCGCAGGTAAGCGAACCCTTGTTGAGGCATACCGATACCCGGTTTGGGGTGTCGGTGACCTGCTGAAAAGTATTCGACACGCAACCATTGTCGCGACCGTCGGCATTGACCGTAATGATATATAATCCGTAAGGAATTTTAAACATCGGATTTTCCATAAATATCTGTTTGGATGTTAGTGTTTATTTTAAAACAGATGTCCGCAGACTAATGTTCGCGGCAAAAAACAGCAATATTTTCTCATGTGCGCAGATTAGTTGCGCACCATGTTTCTAACTTTGCAGCGTTTTATTGATAATTCAGCTGAACAGACACACAAAAGCGGGTGGGAGTGCCATCCACGGAATAGTAATACGGTTAAATTTTTATATCCTGTATCGGCGAATGATACAGCAGCATGATAATTTTGCAAAGTAATCCAAAACACAGTCAGATATGAGAGATTTAGATATGCGGCAGAACGAAGCCGGCGACAATACAAAGCAGAAAGACGCAGCACAGAATACAAGACCTAAAAATATTCTTGAATCGTTTGAGTACATAGTCGAGCTGGCCGAAAATTCCAATCTCGACAAAGAATTCTTTGAAAAGGCTTCAACACATATAAAATACGCCGCACGGAAACTGAGGCTTGCACCTATGCAGGTGGTGCTGCTTTCGATGTTTATCGACCGCAGCGAAGATTTGCGCATCAAGATTTCTGAAATAGCACGTTATGCAGGATGCAGGACTACCAAAATTCTGCGCCTCTCCGATGATATCGATATTCTTGAAGCCAAACATTATCTGCGGGCGTCGCGCAGCAATAAGTCCCTGACATACCGGGTGCCGGCACCTGTGCTGAAAGCGCTGCGCAACAACCGGCCGTATGTGTACGAGGTCGAGCCGGTGGCCGATACCCGTACATTCTTTGACCGTTTCGACCGCCTGATGAATGAAAAAGACGATGGCGAACAGACCCACGACTCGCTGCGTGAGCTTACCTTGGCTATGCTTGACGAAATTAAGGACACTGTGTTCGCTACAAATCTGCGGCATTACCATTTGAGCCACGAGGATGAATTGCTGTTTATTTTTATGGCGCATCTGTATGTGGAAAATGCCGATGACAATATCGTATTCAGCGACATCGACGATATTTTCGATGACGAAGAAATGCCGGGCCGGGTTAAATGCGAATTTCGCAGTCGTGGTTCGGAACTCTTTGAAAAAGAGTTGATTGAAAATGTCAACGAAGATGGTATCGCCCGCAGCGATGCCTTCAAACTTACCGACAAGGCAAAGCAGGAACTGCTTGGCGAACTCAATCTCAATACTTATGCCAGGTACGACAAAGGGCTCTTAAAGACTGATACTATTGCCGTGAAGCAGCTGATTTACAATACACAGGAACAAAGTCAGATAAGCGAACTTACGTCAATCCTCTCCGAGGAGCGCTTTAACGAAGTACAGAGCAGACTCCGTTCTGCAGGCATGCGGCCCGGATTCTGCTGTATATTTTATGGTGCGCCGGGTACAGGAAAAACCGAAACGGTGTATCAGATTGCACGTCAGACCGGTCGTGACATACTGCGTGTCGATATTGATAAAATCAAGAGCTGCTGGGTAGGCGAAAGCGAAAAGAACATAAAGGCGCTGTTCGACCGCTACCGGGCCATCTGCCGTAACTCCGCGCTCGCGCCTATTCTGCTTTTCAACGAAGCTGATGCTGTGCTGGGGGTAAGAATGGAAGGGGCTTCGCGCGCTGTCGACAAGATGGAGAACTCGATTCAGAATATAATCCTTCAGGAAATGGAAAGTCTTGAAGGCATTATGATTGCGACCACCAATCTTACCTCCAATCTCGACAAGGCATTCGAACGCCGCTTTCTGTACAAAATCCGTTTCGACAGGCCCACAGCGGAATCGCGCGCAAAAATATGGCAGGCCATGCTTGGCGGACTATCCGAGCAGGACGCCGGGACTCTCGCTGCCGACTTCGACCTTTCGGGTGGCGAAATCGAGAATATAGTCCGCAAACATTCGGTCAACGCCATTCTTACCGGCAACGACAATATCGACATTGAGGAAATAAAGTCCATCTGCCGCCATGAAAGAATGTCGGCCGCCAGCCGGCCGAGAATTGGATTCTAATATTTTTTTAGTGTGCGCAAATATGTTGCGCATTGGTCTGTGAACTTCGCATCGTAAACACAACAATATGATAATAAACGGAAAAAACACATCGGCTGAGATTTTCACCGATAATATAGACGAACAGGCACTCGAATGGATAACCGGGCTTTGCAACCAGGCGGCAATGCAAGGAGTGCCGGTAGTTCAGATGCCCGATGTTCATGCCGGCACAAGTTGTAATGTGGGCACTGTATACCCTGTTGGACTTCATGTCAACCCCGACCATGTAGGCGTGGACATAGGATGCACCATATCCATGCATAGGCTGTCGGTAACAGTGAATCCGCAGGATTTTGCTCTTATCGACCATCGTGTGCGCGAAGCAATCCCTGTAGGTAATAATGTATGCGCAAAGAACTCTGTTAATGAAAAAGAGCTATTCCGCTTTCTCAATTCTCAATACCTGAAAGCACGCTCCGCCGCCCCGGAACTGATAAACGAAGCCCCGCGTGTCGATTCGCGTTTCATCACTGATTTCTGCCGGCGAATCAAACTGCAGGAAGGTATATTCTATAAGAGCCTCGGAACACTTGGAGGCGGCAACCATTTTATTGAGTACGGCGAGGATAGTACCTCCGGCGAGGGTTGGTTGACAATACATTGCGGTTCCAGGAACCTCGGAGTGAAGGTGGCAAACCACTGGCACAATATTGCACAGAATCCCAGGCGGGTCAAGTACGTAGGTTATCTGTGTGGCGACGCACTGAAAGGCTACCTGTCGGATATGGTTGTGGCGCAGGCTTACGCACTTTTCAACCATCAGACAATCCGTGCCCGCATATTCGCTATTCTTAATAAACTTTGCAAGGCAAAATGCGCAGAGTCAATTACAACTACCCATAATTATATCTCCGTTACCGACCCTCAGCCGATGCTTCGCAAAGGCGCAATCGATGCTTCGCATGGCCGCAAGGTGGCAATACCGCTTAATATGCGCGACGGCATAGCCATCTGTGTCGGCAAGGGCAACAGTCAGTGGCTCAACAGCGCCCCGCACGGTGCAGGCCGGATAATGAGTCGGGCGCAAGCAAAGAAACAGATAGCACTGCGCGATTTCGAAGAAAGTATGTCGGGAGTATTCTCAACGTCGGTTTGCGAGAGTACACTCGATGAATCGCCTATGGCCTACAAGCCCTCGCAGGAGATTCTTGAACTTATCTGCCCTACGGTGAAAGTAATATCGTTAGTGAAACCAAAACTCAACATCAAAGACAACGGACAATGAAAAAATATGTACAGCTTACCGCCGGTCGCGGTCCTGTGGAGTGTGCCCGGGCGGTAACACTTGTCGCCCGCGAAATAATAAAGGCGGTTCCTTCGTTGCAACTCACCGATTGCGAGCCACATAACCTGGTCGATGGATGTTTTATGTCCATGACATTCTCAACCGCAGAGCCTCTATCACAAACCGTGATTAGCGATTGGCAAGGCAGCGTGCTATGGGTGTCGACCCGGAATCCTTACCGACCGGCACATAAACGCAAAAACTGGTTTGTGGGTATCAGCTTTTTCGAAGAAGTTGAACTTCCGGAGATAAAGGAAAGCGACATTGAATATGAAACTTGCCGCTCCGGTGGAAAGGGCGGACAGAATGTCAACAAAGTGGAAACAGCCGTCAGAGCTATCCATAAGCCCACAGGCTTGTCGGTAAAATGTTCTGACGAGCGCTCGCAGTCGCAGAATAAAACATTGGCCCGCGAACGCCTGCTGCTGAAACTACGCCAACAGAACGACAATGCCGTTGCGGGTTTACAATCTCGGCAATGGGAAAATCACACTTCTCTCGAAAGGGGGAATCCGGTGAAACGATTCAGCGGGCCCTTATAGTCGTATAAATTTTTGACATCACGGATCTATTTTGTATATTCGCGATGAATTGAGGGAATGAAGAAAAGCCCTTTATGGAATTTCAGTTTGAACAATAATGAATTATATCGAAACAGAACGATTGGTTTTACGCTCGTGGAACGCCAAAGATTTACCTTTGTTTATTACAATGAATAAGGACAAACGGGTTATGCGATATTTTCCGGCTACACTGAGCGAGGCCGAAACCGAAACATTCTACAAGCGGATTCGGTTGGAGTTTGAACAGAATGGTTGGGGACTATATGCGGTGGAGATAAAAACAACCGGCCGGTTTATCGGGTATGTAGGGCTGCACGAAATCGGATTTGAGGCAGAATTCACGCCCGGCATCGAGATTGGCTGGCGTCTTGCCGCAGATTATCACAATCAAGGATATGCCACCGAGGCGGCGAAAGCAGTGCTGGAATTGGCTAAAGAATTGGGAATACAATGTTTGTATTCGTTTACGGCAAAAATCAATATTCCGTCGGAGCGAGTGATGCAGAAAATTGGCATGATCAAAACCGGAGAGTTCGACCACCCGAAACTTTCAGAGGATTCCCCGTTGCAGACTCATGTGCTTTACCGAATTGATTTAAATGGCGTTTAATTATTACATCAGCACATCAATTTCCTCGATAGCGAGGCTCTACCAATGCAGTCGTTCCGGAAGGGCTATCATCTCATCGTCAAATCTCTGGCGAATAACTCTGGCCGGATTACCGATGCACTAACCATAACTCCTTAGTAATGAGTCTCAGTTTGCTATAAAATACAAAGGCCGGTTGCATTTACGAAATCGAGGCTTCGCAGCCGCTTTTTTCTGCAAGTTCCGGACTGTTTTGGGCTTGTGCTTTGCAAGTGCAAATATACTAAAAATCGGCGAATTAGAACCTTAAAATACGAGAATTCTATTTCGAGTAACTCAC
>CAJUHX010000028.1 GCA_910586455.1 uncultured Muribaculaceae bacterium
GGTGGGCGTTGAGGGATTCGAACCCCCGACCCTCTGCTTGTAAGGCAGATGCTCTGAACCAGCTGAGCTAAACGCCCTCTCTCGCTGAATTGCGCTGCAAAGTTACGACCTTTTTTTGAATCGACCAAATTTTTTTGAACTTTTTTTTCTGAAAAGTTTTTATTACTTTTGTATCGTCATGGAACAATACATTGTATCGGCAAGAAAATATCGCCCGAGTACTTTCGCTTCTGTGGTGGGACAGAAAACATTAGCCTCCACTCTCAAGAACGCGATTGCTACCGACCGCCTTGCACACGCCTACTTGTTCTGCGGTAGCAGGGGCGTGGGCAAAACGTCGTGCGCACGTATTTTCGCCAAAACCATAAACTGCACCAACCGTACCGCCGACGGCGAACCCTGCAACGAGTGCCCAAGCTGCAAAAGCTTCAACGACGGCAACTCGATGAATATAGTGGAGCTCGACGCCGCATCGCACAACGGCATCGATGACATCAAGAACATTGTCGACCAGGTACAGGTGCCTCCTACCGCAGGAAAATACCGGGTGTTTATAATCGACGAGGTTCACATGCTGTCGAACGCAGCCTTCAATGCCTTTCTGAAGACTCTCGAAGAGCCGCCGAGCTATGTGATTTTCATTCTCGCAACTACCGAAAAGCATAAAATAATACCCACTATTCTGTCGCGCTGCCAGATTTACGACTTCAACCGTATTACAATAAACGATATGGTGGAGCACCTGAGCTATGTGGCGCAGCAGGAGGGCTATCAGGCCGACAAAGCGGCTCTGAACGTGATTGCACGCAAGGCCGACGGTGCCATGCGCGACGCCCTGTCGATTTTCGACCAGGTGGCGGCTTCGTCGCGAGGCAACATCAGCTATCAGGCCGCAATCGACAATCTCAACGTACTTGACTCGGCCACATACAACCGGCTGCTCGACGCGTTCAACGCCAAAAATCTGCCGGATGCTCTGCTTATATATAAAGACGTGCGCGACCGCGGCTTCGACTCGCTTTTCTTTGTGAATGGTCTGGCTCAGTATCTGCGCGACCTAATGGTGGCTCAGAACCAGGCCACACTGCCACTGCTCGACGCCACCGACGATGTTAGGACCGAAATGGCGCAACGTGCCGCCGCTGTCGAGCCAAAATGGCTCTATGGCGCAATCGACCTGCTGAACGATGTCGACCTCAACTACAGAGCCTCGAGCAACAAACAGCTTCTGGTGGAGCTGGCACTGATCAGACTGTGCCAACTACTCAGCCCCTTGCCTAAGGCCTACAGCAAGGGGCTTGACCCTATTGTGGCCAATGAACCGGCGCAGCCTGCCATGCAGCAGCCTGTCGCAGTTCAGAATCAAGCGGCAACCGCACCGGCGCACCACAGCCAGGCAGCCCACTTTGCGCCTTCGCTGGCCGGGCCGGGCCTGTCGCTGCGTCATAGCGTGAAAGCAACGCCTCGAACCGAGAGCGCCACAGCGCTCCGCGACAAGGCTTTCGCCGCCGCCGACGTCGAACGGCTCTGGCGCGAATACATCGACACCCACCCGGGCGAGCGTTTCCTTGTCGCTACCATGCGCAAGGCAACGCCGCAGAGCGCCGACGGCATCAGATTCGCCATCGAAGCCGAAGAGGGCGTGATGGCCAACTCTGTGCTGCAGCATCTCGACGTGCTGCACAAATGGATGCGCGACAGGCTGGAAAACGACCATTTCGAAATCGACGTGAAAGTAACTGTGTCGCCCGACAGCCCGTCGGTATGGACCGACCGCCAGGTGTTCGAACACATGCTTAAAAAATCGGAAGACCTCACCGCTCTGGTCAGCCGCCTGAAACTTACTCTGGATTAGCTGCGGCTGCCGAGCGAGCGGATTTTGCATCCAAGCTCTTCGAATGGCTTGCTCATGGCCGACAGCAGAGGCAGAAAACGGCGCTTGCGGTCGTTGGTAAACATGTACAGACCGCCCGGATGCACTTTTACTTCTATAACCGCCGGCATCTGCACCGGTTCGCCGTCGAGGTGAGCCGGACCGGCAGCGGCCCGCTCTATCAGCACTTTGCGGGCCTTCAGCGTGTCAATAATGGCGTTGCGGCCTATAAGGCCTGTCATCATCTCCACGCCTACGAGCACTTTCGATATGGGGTGAGCTTCGTGAATCACAGTAAGGTCGAGCTGGCCGTCGGTAATGGAGGCTTGTGGCGCTATGAAAGCGTTGTTGCCGTACTGCGAGGCATTGCAGCACGCCACCACAAACGCTTCCTGCTCGAAGCCTTCGTAATCGTCGATGGTTATGCGGTATTTTTCCGACTTATATTCCTTAAATTCCTCAAGAGTACTCTGCACATAAGTAACCAGTCCGCGGCGACCTTTGCGAGAAAAGCGATGCGTCACCGCGGCGTCGAAACCGAAACCGCAAGTACAGAAAAAGGGTGTGCCGTTGGCGGTGGCGTAGTCGCAGGGTCGTACCGCATCGCGCGCAATTACCCGCAGAGCCGCCTTTACGTCCATTGGTATGCCCACATGACGCGCCAGACCATTTCCGCTGCCCAGCGGTATGATGCCCAGCACGGTGCGCGAGCCGCACAAGGCGGCGGCTGTTTCATTGACCGTGCCGTCGCCGCCTACCGCCAGAACTCCGTAGCATCCCTCGGCAACCGCCTCACGCCCCAGACGGGTAGCGTCGCCACGGCATGTGGTAAGGCATACATCCACATCATAACCGAGTCTGTCAAGACTTTTTTCGATAAGCTGAGTAACACCGCGCTTTGACCGTGTACCCGACACCGGATTCACAATCACCTTGATTCTTCGCCTGGCAGCACTTGTATTCATGCCGCAAAATTAATAAATAAATTTCAATAAAAAAAATGCAACTACTCTCACGAGCTGTTGCATCTCTAACCTATGATTCACTTATTAATTGTTGTTGCTTTACTTCAATTCTTTCAAATAATTTAGACGCGTATTCTGTCGTCTGTAGCTTCTTTATCGTTTGTGTTACAAAGTTAACGCTTGATTTTGAAATATTCAAGCATTTTTAGGGATTTTAATATTTATTTTAGTTTGTTTAGATTTTATTCTCCACCTCGAAGTGCATAAGTCTTTGCACGCAAATATGTTCCGAGGCTTTTGGCGTCGGTGCTGTTTGCCCGCTGCTCGTCCACACTGATAGGGTTGCCCACGCTTATATGCAGTGTTTTGCCCACCTTGCGGAACACTTCAGCCGGCAAACGCAAGCTGCGGGCCTGCCAGAAGGCGTGGCCGAGGAAGTTGCACCACAGCGAATTTTTGTCGTGGAAATATATGGGAATCACAGGCACTTTGGCGCGGTAGATTATCTCCAGCACCGAGTCCTGCCACTCGCGGTCCACAGTCTTGTAC
Organism: uncultured Muribaculaceae bacterium; assembly: GCA_910586455.1. Lineage (GTDB taxonomy): Bacteria > Bacteroidota > Bacteroidia > Bacteroidales > Muribaculaceae > CAG-873. Next base: position 3,388 of record CAJUHX010000028.1, read on the forward strand.
CTGCAGTTGGTCTTGCTCATGGCTCCGGCAGGAAAAAAACCTACGGGCCTGCCGTTCTTGAGCTGGCGCAAGGCTTCCATAATGCCACGCACCGACACGGCACGCTTGGCAGGATCGTTCGACGCCCAGGCGTCGACTGCTATGAAATTGGGGCGCATGGCGCTGATTTTGTTCAGAATCATGTTTACCATCACCTTATAGTCGGGGCGGCGGCGGGTAATCATGTAAATGAGCGCAATGCCGTCGAGGGCTCCAAGGGGGTGATTGCTCACGGTTATAAAAGCGCCTTCGGGCAGATGGTCGAGCACCTGTTCGTTGTCGATTTTCAGTTTTATCTTGAAATCGTCGATAAGCATACGCTTCACAAACTCGGGGCCCGGAGTGTCGCAGTTGCGACGATGGACGTCGTTTACCTTGTCGACCGACAGAAATTTGAGCAGGGCGTTAACCAGCTTGGGATGTCCGTCGAGTTGCGGCACCATCTGCCGCAGGTCGTCGTAATTGAGTACGTCGGGGCGTACCTCACTAATATTCTCCATATTTCAGTCTTTTATCTGTTGTACATAGCGGCCCATGAATCGTGCGACCGCCGGTATGCGCATCAGCGCGTACTCAAACAGTACAAAGCCGGCCAGCGCACACGCTATGCCGCCAAGTACATCGAGTATATAGTGGTGCGATGTATATACAGCCGTGGCCCATATACCCGCAGTGACTACGCCGAGTATACAGCGCCACCAGCCGCTGCTATGGGCGCGCACGGCGTAAATAAATGCTACCAGGGTATAGGCAGAGTGCAGCGAGGGCATAGCCGCGAACACGTTGGAGTTGCGAGCGTACAATCCGTCGAACACGTTCCAGCCGGTAATGCGTCCGAAGCCCTCCAGACCGGCCACTGAACCGGGAGTGCCGGGCACTGCCTCGAAACCGTGCATGGCCACATACCATGGTGGCGCGGCAGGGTGGATGTAGTAGAATGTGAACCCTATCAGGTTTACCAGCAGGAACACAACGGCAAAATGCAGGTATGCTCCGCGCTTGCCGCTGAAGTACAGCCACAGGCCGAAGAATATCGGCAGAGGCACCCAGCAGAGATAGAATACACCGGCAAGCACATCGGCCACATCGCAGTGGTGAATGGCAAAATATTCGTTGGGGGTGAGCAGGCCGACGGCAGTAGCTATTCCGAAGAGCGATTTCTCTGTATTATACAGCCCGGCGGTGTCTACCGGATTGACGGTGTAGTTGGGCACCATGTTCATCCAGTCGTAGCTGATGCCGAATATAAAAAATGGCAGCAACGCCAGAGCCAGCCTGCGGCTGGACGGAGTAAGAAAGAACATGCCCGCAAGCAGAAGCGCCAGCACGGCATGCTCCGGACGGAAGCCCACAAACAGCGCGGTCACTGCCAGCCACACGCCAAGGGCGGCCAGACAGGCGATGGCCTGTCGCAGAGGGGGAAGTTTCACGGCCATTTACATCATCTTTTTACGGCAGTGCTCCAGACGCGCCACTGCTGTAAGATTGGCGAAGACGGCTATGACTGCCATGGCTATTACAAGTATCACATTGGGGTCGAACGGCGAATCGGCGGCTTGTGACATACCTGTGATGCCGGTGGCCAGGATAGCGGCAGCGGTGACCACCACGCGCTCCGGACGCTGCATGAAGCCGACCTTGCACTCTATGCCCAGGCCCTCGGCGCGTGCACGCACGTAGCTTACCATAAGCGAACCCACCAGGGCCAGAAAAGTTATCAGGGCGCCGGCAAGATGACCGGTCTGAATCAGATAATAGGCTATGCCTCCGAGGTTGAACAGCTCGCAATAGCGGTCGAGCACCGAGTCGTACATTGCTCCGAAAGGCGACGCCATGTTGCCAAGCCGGGCCACCTGCCCGTCGAGCATATCAAAGAGCGAAAAGCCTATTATAAGAGCCCCGGCAAGAGTAACCATACCGAAATCAGGAGCTGAGCCGTGGCGATAACCCTCATACACCAGTATTACTGCGGCGGCCACATTACCCAGAAAGCCTATGGTAGTGACCATGTTGGGCGTCACACCCATGCGGATAAGCAGGCGCACAAACGGGTTGATTATGCAATAGATGCCCTGCTGAATGCCGTCGCGGGCAGCTTTGCTTTGTTTTTTAATATCCATGGAATTATAATTGATCTATTCGATGGTCATACGGAGCCTGCTCCTTATGGCCTGTAATAAAGTTTACAAAGCGTATGGCATGGCGGTCGAACGGCGAGCGGCGATACACAAAGTTGCGTTGCAGCACAAAGTTCCAGCACCACGACACCAGAAGTGACACCACCAGACGGGCAGCCGCGAAGTAGCCGTCTTTCCTGAATCCTATCTGTTCAAGCCAGTCGCAGTCTTTTATCAGGTCGTAAAGCAGCTGTGTGCCGAATGTGTTCAGCAACAGACTGCCAAACCATATCAAGGTATACTTCACCACTACCGCGCGCCACGAACAGCCGTCGGCATGAAAAGTGAATTTATAGTTTATTATGCAGTTTACAATGCCACCGGCAACCGCTCCGAGCGCTGTCGAAGCCCAGGCGGCCATGCCTACCCATGCAAAGAGCGCAAAGCACAGTCCCAGGTCGACCCATGAGGCTGTCTGCGATGAAACCGCCGAGCGCAGAAAAGTGGTGAACAGCGAGTTGCTGTTGAGCAGCTTATCGCCCGTCCGGCGCAAACGGCGGCGCATGCCGTAGTCGGCCTCATCGGTATGTTTTTGTTTCATTTTACAGTACAAAATAATTTACTATCAGTAGTATAACCACCGAATATATGCCTGCCAGCACATCGTCGGCCATCATGCCGTAGCCACGCGGCAGACGCTCTGTGGCCCGGATTCCCAGCGGCTTGAATATATCGAAGAAGCGGAACAGCGCCAACGACAGCAGTATCTCCCACCACGGACACACCGGCATCACCGGCAGAAGGCTTATCCACTGGCCTACAGTTTCGTCGACACAGGCTATCACGGGGTCTTTGCCCCAGTAGCGCTCTGATATGCTGCTGGCCCAGGTGCCTGCCACCATAAACACCATGGCGGCGGCGAATGTAAGCCAGAATACAAGTGTGGCACTGCACCACAGATACAGCGGCAGCCACAGCACTATGGCCACTATAGCGCCCCAGGTGCCGGGCGCCAGAGGCAGGTAACCTGCTCCGAACGAGCTGGCTATCATGCGGGGCAGCAGCGGGAAACCGCCGTGGTCGGCGGGTTTGCGACGGAGATGCCGGGTTGTCTTCGGATCTATCTCACTCATTTTTTCTGAAATTTCTTTACTCGCTGTAGAATTTCGCGCGCTATATATGGTGCAGCCTCGGCCCGGCAGGGAGCAAAGCTGGGCCAGTCGTCGAAGTCGATTATCGACACAGTGCCGTCGGCTTCCACCACACAGTCGCCGCCATACACCACCACGCCGAGAACGTCGGCCGCGCTCTCGCACATGCTGCGCAGGCTGCCGGCATCGAACACCGACCGGCTGTTGTCACTTGCATTGGGGGCGAAACAGTGAAAGAAGTCAGTGCCGAGCACACCGTAGAATTTCACCAGCTCGCCATCGAGATGACGGTTTATCACCGCACGGCTAATTCCGCGCAGAAAGTACTCCTGAAGCACTTCCTGAGCTTCCTCGGCATGTCTTACATAGCTTACGTCTTCTTTGTGTCGTGTGTGCTCGTCGGCGCGCTTAATCCAGCATCGTTCGATGCCGGCAGCAGCCAGACGGTCGCGCACGCCTTCGTTGGTGTTCACCACCAGGCTCTGCGGATAAGACAGATTACTGCCCATAAGTATACGACACATGCGCTCGCGCACACAGTTCTCGATGCCGTAGCCTGAGTTCAACACCAGGTCGCCGGCATCCTCGCGGCGCTGCAGCTCGCTGATTGAACGCTGCTCGCGGCACATGTTCACTATAATATGCTCGTCGACGGCTCCGGCTATGAATTGCTCCTCGCTGTACACGTTCACCACACAGCCACGTTTGCGCAACTGGTCGGCCACCAGATTGAATATGGCGGCATCGTTGCCTATATGGTTCGGAGAATACGCGCCGGCTCGCATTATGCCGGCGATTTTTATTTCAGCCATGATGGATGAATAATGAGTTTTTTAACATGTAAAGTTAGCAATTATTTTTGTAATTACAATGCGGCTACTCGCATATAAGCGCAAAGCCCGGTATGGTTTCGTATGCCTCGCGCAGCGACAGTACCTTATTGACTTCGGTGGTCTGCAGCACACCTGCGGCATCGCGGCGCATGGTGGCTATGTGGTAGGCCTGGCCGTGGCCCTGCGGGGCGGCCTTTATCTCGCGGCCGCCAATCATGCAGTTTCCGGCGGGGTCGCAATAGTTCACGTCGAGCAGGTCTATGGCATCGTTGTAATTTATCACCACAATATCAAGGCGCTCGAAGTTGTCGGGGCGCCCTACTTTCACGGTTTCGCTGCCACTATGGCCCGGCACCGGCTCTTTGGCATCGCCCATGTGCTGCATGTTCGGGTAAGCGCTGAGGCAGCCCAGGTCGGAGGAGTTCGATCGGAATTCATCGGAGAACACGCCTCCTTCCTCGCCATCGCAACTGCGGTAGAACACACACAGGTCGAGGTCGACGTGTGCGCTCCAGTTTATTGTTATTTCAAAAGGTTCGTTCCCTTGCATAATGATTGGCGTTTATTCCGCAAAGTTAATGATTTTTTTCGTAACTTAGCGGAAATAATTCAAAGAATCAGAACTTGTTTATGAATAACGACATTATTTTCCGCGTGATAGGTTACGGCGCCGACGCCTCGGGTGCTATCACGCAGTTGGCCTCACTCGACCACGATATATTCGACGGCCTCCAGGCCTGCATGGCCTGTGAATGCGACACTACCCCGGCCGACAACAACCGCATTGCCGTGATAGCTGCTGCGGGCGATTACAACGACGCAGCGGCAACTGCCGCCGAGTTCCGGCGCCGTGGCATACTCACTGTCATGCTTGCGGCCGAAGCGGTTGCAAGCGAGGCCGATGCCACAGCCGTTATGCCTGCGCACGATTTTGCCCGGGCCATAACGATACTGGCCGACACGGTGTTCCGCTCGGGCCCCATCAATATCGATTTCGAAGACCTGCTTACCCTGATACAGCCCGGAGCCAACCTGCGCATGTTCGAGGCCACCGGCAGCGGCTACGACAACCACGTTGCAAATGCGGTGGCGGCTCTCGACTCCGAAATAGGCAGCGAAATCAAACTCTGTATAAAGGCGTTGATAATAGCTGTATATTTCAATCCGGCCACGAAATTCAAAACTGCCCAGGCTCATGCCATATCGCAGTTCATCACCGGTCTGAACCCCGATATTGATGTCAAATGGGGGCTGGCCTACGACGATGCGCTGCCGACCGATACCGTACGTATCTCAGTGATTGCACGTATGTGAGAAGCTATTATTTTTTAACAGCCTTCAACAGAAAATGCCCTGCGACGCTGTGCGTCGCAGGGCATTTTCTGTTGGATTATAACGGGGTGAAATCAGATGGCAACCTTGCCGCTTTCGCATACGCCTTCGCCTTCAGCGGTGAACACGTAGATGCCGGCAGGCAGTTCGTCGGCGCTGAGGAAGCCGCTGCCGCTGAGGGTGTACTTGGCACAAACCACACCTGCGGTGTTGTAGAGTGTCACTACAGCCTCAGAGGGGAGGTCGTAGCTGAAACCGCCCTGTGCTGTGCGGAAGTATTTGTTATTTTCGATTACGCTCACACCGGCTTTGCCTCCGTACATATACACGGTAAGCGATTTGTTATATTTTTCCGGCTCGAATACGTCGGCGATAGTAAGTTCCACCTTGATATTCTTCATCTCTTCCTTCAAGGCATCCAGATCTTCGGTATAATCCAGATACTCGAGGTCAAGATTAACGGTGAGTCCGTCGGGCTCTATAAAGTTGATGCGCTTTGTAATGTCAGTGCCTGAAGTGCATTGACCACCGGCACAACACTGTACTGTATGACCATTGAGAGATTTTACGTTGAGGTCAGCATCAAGGGCACCTTCTATCTCATCGCCCAAATCAACAGAAACCGAAATATGCGGAGCGAGCTTAATTTCATATCCGAATATCTGGTCGCCGACTGCGTCGGGAGTAGCCTGCAAATCACTTTCATTGCATTCAAGGGTTGTACCTTCTACGGCTTTATCATTGTAGTTGAAAGTGAAAGTCTGGGCCTGTGCTGCCGAGAATGCCAGCAGCGAGGCTAAAAGAAAGTAAAGTTTTTTCATTATGTTATTTGTTGGATTATTTTAAACAGCCTCTTAATATATTTCTTGGTGTTTCAGAACTGTCGGTAGTGGGAACGCGGCATGCCGCGTTCCCACAGTTCCGGGGTTCTGCAATACACCCACGGTTTATCAATTCAATCAGTTATCGATATTCAGCTTGCACTCGGCGGCCTGCTGTACACCGGCTCCATCGCTGATGAAACCGACAATAGAGATATTGGCGGGATTCCAGCGTTCGCTGTCGTTGTAGCGCAAATCAATGCTGTGGCTGAGTTCGCGGCGCATGCCTTCTTCAAGAGTGATTTCCTCACCCCAGGTGCCGTTGACCGAAGTACGGAACACATGGTTGTGGACGTAATCGGCCTGATTGCCGCTTTCGCCACGCTGACGGCCCACCAGATTGCTTTCAACCACCCACAGGGTGTATTTGCCACTGAATTTGGAAGAAGCCAGAAGATCGCTGTTAATCAGAATTTTTCCATCCACCAGCTGTGCCTCTATCTCAATTTTGGCCGCAGGCTCCTTGCTGAGCTGGCTGCGAATGGATGCGCTCCACTGGTCGGGATCAACCGCCGGACCGCCGTCGACAGTGCCCATGGGCCAATGAGCCACACCTGCGGTGTTGTTATATTCGTCGCCTTCGTCGGTTTTCAGACCCAGAGAAGCGGCCTGATAGCCATCGTCGGTAAAACGGGTACGGCTTACAGGTATTGCCAGATCGCCGGCATGTACACTCACACATATCAGATTCTCGCCATACTGCTCCATCAGCAGTTCCATGATTTCATGTGCTGAGGGACAGTTGATACAGTTCTGGCCGGTAAAGTCCTGCAGCAGAACAGTACGTTCCACATCTTCCATCTCGGGGAGGGGTATGTAGCGGTCGTACTCGCCCACACTGTCACAGGCAGTGAAAGCCAGTGCTGCAAATGCCGGAACAATCAGTTTGCCGAAAAATCGGCCGATGTTTGCAAAGTTTTTCATAAATCAATTGTGTATTCTAAAAGTTATAGGTATAGGCAAGACGGAAGCCTCGTGTCTTGGGCACAAAGCGGCATACACCGCCCGAGCAGTCGAAGCCCGCGGGCGTGCGGCCATAGCTGAGCATCAGACGGTTTGCCTTATAATTGCCGGCCACACTTGCCATATAGTAGTGTGTGCCGCTGCCGCCGCAGTTCCACTGGTCGCTGACGGTGAACATCAGGTAGGGAGCCACCGACAGTTCAAGCAGGCCGTAGGCCCAGTCTTTGTATGCCTGGTGGGTGGTGAGGTACTGCAGTTCGGCGCGCAGAGTAAAGCGCTTGTCGAACTTATACTTGCCGTCGAGCACAAATATATTGGCCTTTACGTCGCCGTGCCAGTCTTCGAGGGTAACGTCGAAGTTGTACTGGTTCATGTACATGAAGGCGAGCTGGAAGTCGCGGGTAAATTTCTTTTCAATCTGCACGTTGATGTCGCGGTAATACTGCTTGCCGAATCCAAAGAACTTCGAACCGGCGCCGTCGGTACCCCAGGTGGAGCCGTTTATGCCCTGTGGAGTCGGACCTTTGTCAAGTCCGCGGATGTAGCTCAGGTTCACTTTCACCTTGGTGCCGTATTTGCCGCCGATGGCAGTCTTGCGCTTGAAATTATATGCGAAAGCGGCCTGGAACGCCCACTCGCCGTTGGCGTTCTGAGTGGCGTACGGATATTTGGCGGCCAGAGCATAGGTGTGCTGGTAGGCGAACGCGGGCATATTGTTAATCATGCCTGCGAGGTCGCTGCGGAAGCGCTGCGAGCGGAAGGCCATGTTGTCGCTTCGCTTTACCTTAAGCAGGGCGCTCAGGCCGGTCTTGGTGTAAGTACCGGTAAGCATCAGGGCCGAACCGTTGCGGTAAATGTAGCCGTTGTCGAACGAGGGGTCCTGGCTCTTCCAGGCATATTCGGCGTCAACGCCCCAGGCGTTGCGCTGCAGATGAGTGCGGAAGTCGAAAGCGCTTACGTAGCGGGGCACGTTCAGACGGTAGGCTGTACCGGGTACTTCGGGCGGCGAAAGCAGCGAATAGCCTTCGTGCTTGAGCACATAGCTGCCGCCGACAGTCCAGTTGAAGTTGCGGTCTTTCATCGCCTGCGAGTATTCACTGATGTCAAACTCCAGGTTGGCACCGTAAACCTGGTCGGAGGTGCGGGTTTCGCCTTCGGGCTCGTTGCTGTCGAAGCCTTCCATCGATTTGCCCCAGTACCAGTAGGTGCGCTGTGTGCCGCCGAGCAGCGTCAGCCGCATGCCCGGAAGAGTGTTGATTTTCAGACGGGCGCCGCGCAGACTGTTGTCAACGCCGAGGCTGCGCTCTTCGTATGTGCGCAGTATGAATCCGCTGCCGAACTGGTCGTAGAAGTCACCCACGGTCAGTTCCACTCCTTTATATTTACCTTTGGCGTACACATTCGGTATGCCGTAGCCGCCGAAGCCGGGGTCATAGCCGGGCAAGGGGAATTTCATGTATTCAAAGCGTATGCCGGCGTCGACATATCGGCTGATCATATTCAGGTCGGCATAGGTGTTGAACAGGATTTTGTGCTTGTCGGACTTGAGGCCGATCTCTTCGTCGGCTTCGGGAAAAAGTACGTCGGCCTGGACACTGCCGTGTAGGGCAAAGTCTGAGCTTTTTTTCTGCTTGGGCTGCTCCTGGGCGTTAGTGCCCATGCAGGCAACGGCCGCAACAGAGGCGGCCATCAGCAAGCGTAGCGAATGTGTTGCCATGCGTGGTGTGTATGTTATTCTGAGATTGAGCGGATTTTTTCTATTATTTCGTGTTCACCGCCTTCGGTATAGCCCGAGTGCGACATTACCATGTTGCCCTGACCGTCGAATACGAGTACATGGGGGATGTTCTGGATGCCGAAAGCGCGCTTGAAGTCTTCGTTGCTGTCGAGCAGCACGTCGTACTCCCAGCCTTCAGCGGCTACAAGTGCTTTGACTTCGGGGGTGTCCTGAGCATCGTCGACGCTTATTGCTATGAGTTTCATGCCGGTTTCGTCCTGCCAGTCGGGATATACGTCGGCGATAGCTTTAAGCTCGCGCTGACAAGGCTTGCACCATGTAGCGAAGAAGCTGATTACAAACGGATTGCCATCATTGCTCAGAGTGGCGGTATCGACAGTTTTGCCGTTAAGGTCTTTGAGCTGCACACCGGGCAGCTGAGCCGTAGCTCCAAAGGCGCAGCAGAGCAGCAGCGCAAGTACGGAGAGTGATTTGAAAAGCTTGTTCATAAGCGCAGTCTGTGATAGTTGGTTTCCAACGCGGTTGAAGCCGCGGACGGATATGGTTTGGTTATACAAAAACCTGATTTAGGGTTTAGATGCCCAAAGTTACACTTTTTTTAATATGTGTGCAAAAAAAAAGCTCCTTTCAGAGCTTTTTTTTCACTTTTTTGGGTATGTCTGCCCCTTGGAAGCACATTAATGTTAGTATCGGCCGCTATTTTTTGTGTCTGGCATAGGCCTTTGCCAACCGGGTGTGGTAGCCGCGCGAGGCATAGCTCGGACCGTTGTATCCGGCGGCGAATTTGCGCCAGTTTTTGGCTTTGAGCGACGACAACAGTCCGCTGTTGACTATAAATTCGGCAAAGAGTTCCAACTGGTCGCGCTCCGAGCGGCTCATCAGGCGCACAAATTCCTCAGGCGAGGCAGCGCCGCACTTTTTCCAGTTGAAGCCGCCTATCTGAAACATGCCCCAGAAGGTGCCCTGGATTGCCGTGAGCGAGTCGATTTCCATGGCAGCGTCGAGCCGTGCCTGCTGGGCCGCCTGCTGGCTGCCGTACCGGCGGGCGTCGGGCCTCGCAAACACCACCGCATGACTGCGGCTGTATTTGCCAAGCCCCACTTTGTTGCGCTTAGCCATACGCCGGAACACAGTGAGGTCGAAGTTTATCACCGGCTTGCCTTCATCCCAGAAGCCCTGATGGGCCTTGCCGGCCTCGATTTCGACCACCGCCTTTATGGCAGCGACCTCAACACCGAGTTCGGCGGCCACTTCTTCGTAGTCGCGTTCGGTAAGAATGCCCCGGCGCTCTTCGGGCGGGGTCCAGAACCATACGGTATCGCCTTCGGCTATTACATAATCGCGTCCGTTGCCACAAAGACCGGAGGGCAAATCGTCGACAGGCAGGTGAGTAGCCACCTCGTCGGCGCCGATGGCACCGGCCGAGATGGCTACTGCAGCCGTCAATGCGCTTACAAGCGCGGGTAGCTGGCGCATGGGCGCCATTATTTCAGGTCGGCCACCTTCTCGAGTATGCGGCGGAGCTGACCCCAGAAGCGTTCTACAGCAGGAATGTGCATGCGCTCGCTGGGCGAATGCACATCGCGCAGTGTAGGTCCGAACGATACCATGTCGAGGTGCGGATACTTCTCCAGGAACAAACCGCATTCCAGACCGGCATGGATAGCCTTGATGGCCGGCTTAACGCCATAAAGTTCCTCGTATGCCTCCGAGGCAATGCGCATGATGGTCGAGTTCATGTTCGGCGCCCAGCCGGGATAACCGTCGCCGTGAGATACCTTGGCGCCTGCCAGTGTGAACAGGGCCTCTACCTGGTTGGCGATATCCCACTTGCGCGATTCAACCGACGAACGCTGGCTGGTGGTAACCAGAATCTGATTGTCGGGCTGCATCTTCACCGAAGCAAGGTTTGTGGAGGTTTCCACCAGACCCTCGAGGGCACGGCTCATCGAAACCACACCGTGAGGCGCGCAGTACAGAGCCTCAATCAGGCGGCGGGTGGTATTGCTGTCGACAGCGAAGTCCGGACGGTCGACACTCTCAAGCTCCAGTTCCAGACCCGGCTCGATATCGCTGTACTCGCCTTCGACATCAGCCACATAATTATTAAAGGCCACACGTACCTGCTCCTTGTTGGAGGCATGTACACCGAATACTGCGTGGGCGGCGCGCGGAATAGCATTACGCAGGTTACCGCCGTCGATTTCGCACAGACTCAGTTCGTGGGTCTGCATCAGAGTCCACAGGAAGCGGGCCACAAGCTTGTTGGCGTTGGCGCGGCCCAGATGGATGTCGCCGCCGGAGTGACCGCCCAGACCCTTGCTGACATCGAACTTGAAGTAATGGAAGTCGGTCGGAGCCATCGAACGGTCGTAGTGGAAAGTACAGGTAGTGTCGACACCGCCGGCGCAGCCCACAAAAAGTTCGGCATCGTCCTCCGAGTCGAGGTTCAGCAGCATAGTGCCGCTGATCATGCCCTCACCCAGATTGTTGGCACCGGTCAGACCGGTTTCCTCGTCGACTGTGAACAGAGCCTCCAGCGGACCGTGTACCAGCTTGTCGTCAATCAGCGCGGCAAGCGCGGCAGCCATGCCGATGCCGTTGTCAGCGCCAAGAGTGGTGCCGTCGGCGCGCAGCCATTCGCCGTCAACTATAGTAGTGATGGGCTGATTTTCGAAATCAAAACTCTTATCGTTCGATTCGCACACCATATCCATGTGCGCCTGCATAATCACAGTAGGAGCCTGCTCGTGGCCCGGAGTAGCCGCCTTGGTCATAACCACGTTGCCGATAGCGTCGGTGCGCACCTCAATGCCGTACTCGGCGGCGAAATCGAGAAGGAACTTACGGATTTTTTCCTCCTTCTTTGAAGGATGAGGCACCTGGCAAATCCGGTCGAAAATACCGAAAACCAGAGCCGGCTGAAGGTCTTTGATAGTCATGTCGGGATAGTAAGATTTTATGTTAAAAATGAATTAATATTCTCAGCGCGACCTCTTAACAAAGTTTGCATTATGGCAAATTATGTTAAAAAAGGCATTTTTAAGCCCTCTAAGTTACAAAATTATTCTGATATGTTGCAAATAATTTCGCATACTTTCCTATATTTGCAGTCGAAAACGGTAAAACAATGACAAAAACACTGCTTTTAAGCATAAGCCTGCTCGGCGTAGCATTCGTACTGCTGGGCATAAAAGTGCTTTTTGTGAAAGGCGCCCGCTTCCCCTCGGGGCACGCCCACTCGTCGCCGCAGCTGAGGCAGCGCGGCGTTGCCTGCGAAGCACACAGCGCCAAATCGCCAAGCAGAAACGCCATTAAAACCGACAGCAAACCAAATCAGAAAATTCACGACAATAAAGTATAAATACATCTCATGAAGAAAATCATCCTCGCCGTGCCCGCATTCGCACTCCTCGTAAGCTCCCTCGCTCTAACCGGCTGCGGCGAAAACGGCAAGTCCGACAAAGACACCGTATCCAACGTACGCAAAGAAACTGCGGCACACACCGCAACCACAAACATCGCTTTCGTGAACATGGACACCGTTTACAGCCAGTACACACTCGCTAAAGAACTCAACGCAGAAAGCGAAAAATACGCCACCGACCACCAGCGCTGGGCAAACAACCAGCAGCAGTCGCTCCAGAACTCGCTCAACAAACTCCAGCAGAAAGTACAGGCCGGACAAATGACCCAGACAGCCGCCGAAGAAGAATACAACCAGATAATGCGCCGCGGACAAACCCTCGACGCCGAAGGCCAAAGACGAGCCACCGCAACCCAGGAACTAATAGCCGCAAACGCAAAACGAGTACAAGACTCGATACACAACTACCTGGTTGACTTCAACGCCGAAAACAAATTCGACGCAATACTCAGCACCGACATGACTTCGCCCGTGCTGATTTACAACCCCGCGCTCGACATAACCGACCAAGTAGTCAAAGGCCTCAACGCTCGCTACAAAGCACCCGCAAAAGAAGAACCCAAAAACGAAGAAAAAACAGCCGACAAAAAATAACGGATGTCAAAACGATACCCACGCACAAGGCACCCTCGCAAAAGCCAGGGTGCCTTGATTGCTAAAATAGCACTCGCAGCAATACTGCTGATCGGCCTGGCTCTATACACAAGCCGGAACATACAACCACAAACCGACCGGACCGCAAACCGGCAGACAATACCCGGACAGGCACAGCTGTGGAAAATAACCACACCCCCGGACCTGCCCGAAATAATGGCACACTACACCGGATTCACAGTATCGTTCAACCCCGACATGCACGTGCCCAACTACGTAATATGGGAACTCACAGCCCTTGAAGCACAAGCCGACTCAGTAACACGCAGCGGAGCAAAATTCACCTGTGACTACAGCATCGAAGGCTGCCCGACCACAAACGACTACCGAAACAGCGGATTCGACCGCGGACACATATGCCCCGCCGCTGACATGAAATGGAGCCGACAGGCAATGGACGACTGCCACAACATGACCAACATCGTGCCACAGACACACAAACTAAACAGCGGCCCCTGGCAGACACTCGAATCAAACTGCCGCAAATGGGCCCTGCGCGACTCCGCACTCATAATAATAAGCGGCCCCGTACTCACCGACCACCTCAGCCGGCGCATAGGCACAACAGGCGTAATAGTGCCCGAACGATTCTTCAAAGTAATACTCGCGCCATACGCCAACCCGCCACGCGGCATAGCATTCATAATGAACAACTACGACACCACCGGAGGCGTACAACCCACCGCCACAACCATCGACGAAGTAGAAACCATCACCGGATTCGACTTCTTCGCGGCACTCCCCGACGAAATCGAAAACCAGGTAGAATCACAATCCAACTACCAGCAATGGCAACGACTCAAAACACGATAACCACCGACACCATCTGCGCCATATCAACCCCACACGGCACAGGAGGCATAGCCGTAGCCCGCATCAGCGGACCACAAGCCATACAAAACGCAGGCAAAATATGGCAAGGAACCAACCTCGCCACAGCCCAAAGCCACAGCGCACACCTCGGCACAATACTCGACACCGACAACCGGCCACTCGACCAAGGCATCGCAACCATATACCGCAGCCCACGCTCATACACCGGCGAAGACACCGTCGAACTATCAGTACACGGCTCACTGTGGATACAGCGCGAACTGCTCAACACCCTCTGCCACGCCGGCTGCCGAATAGCCGAACCCGGCGAATTCACACGCCGCGCATTCAGCAACCGGCGCCTCAGCCTCACACAGGCCGAAGCCGTAGCCGACATGATAGCATCATCAAGCCGCGCAGCACACCGCATAGCCATAAACCACCTGCGCGGAAACTTCACACAACGCCTCAACCAGCTACACCAGAACCTGCTGCAACTCGCATCACTAATCGAACTCGAACTCGACTTCTCGGAAGAAGAAGTCGAATTCGCATCACGACAACAACTACATCAGCTCGCCACCGAACTCAAACACGAACTCCAGCACCTCAGCGACAGCTACCGCACCGGAGCAGCCATAAAACAAGGCATACCCGTAGCCATAATCGGCGCCACCAACGCCGGAAAATCATCACTGCTCAACACCCTTGTAGGCGACCAGCGCGCAATCGTAAGCGACATCCACGGCACCACACGCGACATAGTCGAAGACAGCGCCGAAATAGGCGACTACCTGTTCCGCTTCCTCGACACAGCAGGCCTGCGCCACACCACCGACACCATCGAACAGATAGGCATCGAACGCAGCCTTCAGGCAGCGCACAGCGCCCGCATAATACTCCTCGTAGCCGACGCCACCACCCGGCCCGACCCACAAGCCATCGACACCGCGCGCAACAGCCCCGACGCTCACATAATACTCGTGGCCAACAAAACCGACCTGCCCCGGGCCGACACCGCTCCCCTACTCCACACCGCCCGAGAGCTCTCCGCCCCATTGGTAAGCCTCAGCGCGGCCACCGGCGCCGGCATCGACACCCTCCGCCGGGCCCTCGTATCAGCCATCGAAAGCGAAGGCGACACCGGCTCCGAGCTGCTCGTCACCAACGCCCGTCAGGCCCAGGCCCTGCAGCGCGCTGCTGACAGCACCGCCCGTGTAATATCCGGCCTCGAAACCGGCCTGAGCGGCGACTTCATCGCCCAGGACCTCCGTCAGACCATGCACTATCTGAGCGAAGTCAGCGGCGAAATCACCACTCCCGACATCCTCCAAAACATCTTCACCCGCTTTTGCATCGGAAAATGACAGAATAGTCACAAACCATCACAAATCATCACAAACCATTAGTAAAGCGTCTCTTACGAGGCGCTTTTCTTTTGCCCGTACTGCTCGTTTCTAACGGTTTCTGACTGCTTTTGGGCTTGTATTTGTATCCTGATTGTATCTCGTCAGCAATCAGGACAAAAGCGGAGAGATAAGTGATAGACGATTTACACGTCAGTACACGTCGATACACGCCCATACACGCTTTTGACGATATAACTGGCGAATTAACCACGCATATCAGAAAAATATGAGCAGTAACATTGAAATTGAGAAGACGTGCCAGTGGTGTGGAAAACGGTTCATTGCCCGCACTACTGTGACCGCCTATTGCTCCCACAGATGTTCTGGTTTAGCTTACAAAGAGCGTAAACGGCAGAAGAAGGTTGAGCAATGTAAAGAAGAGCAAAAGCGAGTCCAAACCGGACAAGCAGAAATTCAGGAGAAAGAATTTCTATCTCCAAGAGACGCTGCACAACTGGTTGGTGTATGTTATAAAACTTTCTACAACTACATCAACAATGGTTCCATCAAGGCATGGAAGATGAAGCGGAAGACATTGGTTCGACGTGTCGATGTGGAGGATTTATTTACGGCTTCACCTGAAAGGCTCACCGTTGAAAAAGAGGAAAAGGCTATCACTGATTTCTACACAACGCAAGAGGTGCTTGAAAAATATAAGCTCTCAAACGGCTGGTTTTGGAAGGTTGCCAAAGAACAGAAATTTCCAAAGACAGTCTATCGTGGAAAGAATCTTTGGAGTAAAGCACATGTTGATAGATTCTTTGGCAAGAAATCGCCAGTTGATGACATTGAAGACTGGTACACGGTACCAGAAATTCAGGAGAAATTCGGCATGACTCTCTCTGCAATTTACAATCATGTATCCAAAAATGGAATTCCGAAGAAGAAGTTTGGAAAGACCGTAAAATACTCAAAGAGTCTTTTTGATGTATCAAAGGGCATCGCTGAACCGGAACCTCCTAAGGACTATACATACGCGGAAGCTATGGAAAAATTTGGTATGACCCGTGACCAACTCCATCATTACATCAAGCGATATAATATACCCAGAGTAAAGAAAGGCAAATTCACATACATATCCCGGAAGGAACTGGATGATTTGCTTGCTCCGCCGTCGATTTAGTCGAAATCGGCGATTGTGACAGGATGGTGAGCGTTTTCACCATTCAAACACCATCTACCTTTGCAACAGAAAATTAACTCAAACAAAATACAAAAAATGGATACCTGCACTAAAGTATTCCTTCGCCGTAAGGAAATCTCAGGTGGACGCCTCTCGCTCTACCTTGACTTCTATCCGCCCATCCGTAATCCTCACACTAACAGGCTCAGCCGTCGTGAGGGACTGGGCATCTATCTGTACGCCAACCCTCAGTCCGCCCGTGAGCGTGAGTTCAATGCCTCAATGGAGGAGAAAGCGGAGGCCATACGTTGCCGCCGCTTTGAGCAACTGCTCAACGAACAGTTTGGCTTTCTCGACAAAGAGAAGATGCGCATGGACTTCTTGGACTATTTCCGTAAGAAATGCTACAAGAAGCATCAGAAGTGGAAAGTGGTCTATGAACACTTCTCCGACTTCTGCCGGGGAAAATGCCTTCTCGGTGAGGTGACTGAGGATTTCTGCAAGAGATTTCAGAAATACCTCCTTGAAGGTGGCCGTCGTGATGACCGTAAAGGCACACTCGCCCACAACTCTATTGCCGGCTATTGGTCAACATTCCGCGCCCTGCTGAAAGAAGCATATCAGGAGAAGCTGCTCCGCGAGAACATCAACGACTATCTGACCAAAATCGAATGGAAGGATACCAAGATTGAGTTCCTTTCACTTGATGAAGTGAAAAAGTTGGCCGCCACGCCTTGTAAGCATGAGGTACTGAAACGTGCTGCACTATTCTCCTGCCTGACAGGACTCCGTATAAGCGATATTCAGCAACTGTCGTGGGAGCACATCATCAAGGCTGAGGATGGATATGTGATGCGTCTGCGTACTGAGAAAACCGAGGAGGAAGCCAATCTTCCGATTACTGAGGAAGCATTGGAACTCTGTGGGGAACGAAGCGAGGGACTTGTCTTCAAAGAACTGAAACGCTCAATGATAAACTATCCGCTTAAAGCGTGGATAGCTGAAGCCGGAATCACACGTCGAATCACATTCCACTGCTTCCGCCACACTTATGCTACCCTGCTCTCACACAACGGAGTCCCCATCTACACTATCTCAAAAATGCTCACTCACCGCAGTGTGAAGAACACTCAAAAATATGCGGAAGTGACAGACCCTGACAAGCGCTCCGCCGCCAAGACAATCTCACTGAAATAAACTCAGTAATCTACATGAATAAGACCGCCATCGGACAGTGACATCCGGTGACGGTCTTTCTCATTTTGCAACATTTCTTGGGCGTGTGCCTTTCCTTAGATTGGCTTCCATATCCTCAAAGCTCTGGATTTTGGAAACGCTTTTGTTCCCTTTGACAACATTGACAAGTTCATCTTCGATGAATTTCCATTCCTTGTCGCCGGGATCCTTATAGGCCGGTAACTTACCCTCACGGGCAAGAGCATAAATGGTTGACTTTGCTTTGCCAAGTATCAGACAAGCACGGTCTATTCCTATAAAATTTACAGACTGTTTGGAATTCTCACTGAGAGCGGCGAGTTGACCTCTCAACTCACATACCTCTCTTGACAGCTCCTTGACAAGGGCTGTCAGCGACATCACTGCACCCGGCAGCTGGTCGAAAGACAATGAATCTTGAGCCATGGTAAATGCGGTGACTTCAACCGAAGCTGAAATCACCGCAAAGATAGCCGGTGTTTTGATGGTGAAAGTGGTCACTATTGCACAACAATCCGACTTTTTAGACAAATATTATGCGGCATCCTCATCATCTTCGATATTCTCACCTAAATTGTATGGCATGGGAACATCATCATCGGCCATATCAGCGAGAGCACACTCTTTCGCAGAGACAGAATCAGATTTATGCTTTCGTGGGTTTGAAGCTTTTCTCTCTCCATTTTCCTTCTTTTCCGCGGACTGCTTATTTCCACATATGTCAGGATTGATTTTTATGGTACCTGTCATTGGATTGTTTCTCAACTTACGTTCAATAGTCTGCACTTCTGTATTACGGAACGCATCTGCGAATACCTGTTTTAGAAACAATGCTGTGTGTGCACCCGATTTGCGGAAGGGCTTGGCAATGTTCCAACCAAAGTGCATGAGATCTGCTGTTGTGAGAACACGAGAGGTTTTCACTTCGGTCGAAGCATCGAAATTCGGTGCAAAGTTCAAGTGAATGAAATTGATCACATTCTCAATAAGGATAGTCAAGTCATGTTTAGATATATAAGGGGACATTACATCACCAACGTAAGTTATAACTTTCTTCTCAATGGCAAGAATCCTCTGCTCCTGCTTTTTAAGTGTCTTATCTCTGGTTACAGCATAGTCAATGACGAGATTGTCGTTATTCTTTGCTTTAGCTGGTTCTTTCTTCGTATTCGCCGTGAATCCCCATTTCTTAAATGCCCAATCGAATATCGGAGTCAGAATATCAATGATTATCGCATACAGAGCGATGAGAATTGAAAATGTTGAAACGAATACTACATTTGCATAGAGTGGTTCAAAGCCTTTTTCGACGGCCATTTCTCTGGCGGCAAGTGCCATCATCATGAATACAGATGCCATTAACAGCCACAGTGCCCAGTTGTCTTTGGAAATATTTTTCATAGTTGACGTGTGTTTTTACGATTATGATTTCAGTGATTTACGGTCGTCAATGATGCGAGATTTTACCACAAGCTCCTCATTGAAACTTGTGTACCAACGCTTCATAAACTGAGCATGGTCTCCATTCTGACGATTCTTGATATTGGCGAAGTTATTGTGCATCTGTCGGTCGGTCACGTTAGTACCGAGAAAGAGATTAACCTTCTCACGTACACGTGACTTACTAAGTTTGGGAAACAGTTTGAAAGCACAGCCGTGAATAAACTCAATTGAATCTATCAGGCTTATTTCTGCGCATTCTGTTGATGATGGAGTTATCGGGATTGCTGTAGTGCAATCCATATCAACATTGCGACGGATAGCACTATGGCCGGTGATAAATGGAGAATGAAGATGTGAGAAATAATCTCGTATTTGATGAAGGAATCCCACAGCTACGCCAATTACATGACAGACAGCATCAGAAGCACCTGTATAGGTCTTTTTATACAGTTCAAGTGTGCTTTCAAGTTTGATTAGTTCAGCATTATTCACGGCCCAGTCTTCCGGTGCAGAACAAACTGTGGTCACCTTATCAGCAAATTCGCCGAAATGAGCAGGAAAATCCTCATGGTTTTCTGTGATGATAATGGAAACCAGTTGGGTTCTGAGGTATGAATCAATCATTGCTACCTCCTCTCTTATTTTTCGGTTTACCTCCACACTCAATGTGGAAGTTTTTCAACCCCGGCATCATGTCCGGGGCAATTGTCTCGGGTGGTGTCATTTCATCAGACATAGTGAAATCATTTTTAAGGGTTGAACATTGTAAGCGGGCTTTGTTACCCGGCATGAAATAAAATGTTTAAGTGCATTATTTTGTTTACGGTATATAACTGACACGCCCCGATTTAGATCTCAAAAAGTGTTACATTTCGCCAAATTTATGTTACCTAAAATGTTACCTTATTAAGATAAAAGTGTTACCTTTGCAGTCGGGGAAATTTTGCGAAATCACTGATTAAAGCGCAAATAAGCGTCTTTCAATGATTTGAGCAAATTTCTCATTTTGGAAAATTTTAATTATTTGAAAAAAATGTCTGAAAAAATCAGTGTTCAGCCTTCCGAAAAACGTATATCAAGAGCCTTGATATACGGACCTACTACCGAGGAAGTTGAAAAGATGAGGCTGTCATTGCCCCTCATAGATGATTGCGTTGATGAGTTCACCGATCTCAAAACTGCAAAACAGGCAATATTGACCGGAAGATATTCAATCGTGCTCGCCTGTTACACCAGCCTTAATCCAGAGGTAAAATCGCTACTTGATCTCGCACGGAATACTCCTGGATGTGTTCAGTCAATCTGTGCCGCTCAAAATCCGAGTTCTGTTGTGATGGCGCATGTTTGGGATGTAGGCAAAAATCATCTGTTCACCAAATCAAAGTCAGAGGTTGATGACCTGACCATACCATTACATGCTATGTTCTCAGACCGCTCTCCTGCCAAGTGGTTCAGCAATCTTCAAAGTGAATTTCAGCGAGTGCGCCGGTATCGGGAGGAATCTGGAAATAATATCGTACTGATAATAGGTGCACAAGGTACTGCAAAATATACGGTAGCACAAATCGGGCATTTACATAGCGACCGCAATATGGCTCCATTTGTGTTTGTCAATTGCAAGCTGCCTGAACGCCATCATCAACTGTTGTGGGATGAGAAAGACAAAGGATTTTTCACCAACAATATCAATGCGATTATGGAAAATGCCGACCACGGCACGCTATATTTCCATGAGATTGACCATCTTGATATTGAGGCACAGGAGGTTTTAGCCGATATTATCAAGAGTGGCAAATACACGATGTCTGACGGCAAAGGCAGGGCTGTTTTTACTGGAGTGATAGTTTGTTCAATGCGTCAGTCATTTGAAGAGGGTGTGGAAAATGAGACAATATCACGGAATCTCATACAAGTCATAAGCAGGAACACACTTACAATGCCGTCCTTGCATGAGTTTCATGATGATATACCAACATTGGCAAGAGAGTTGACCGAACATTACTGTATGTCTCAGGGTAAGGAAGTAAAATCCCTTTCTAATAAGGCAATACAAGCCATAATGAATCATGTCTGGACAAGAAATATCCGTGAACTGTTCAAAACAATAAAGGATGCGATAAATATCACTCCGGGGAAAAGAATACCGGAGGAGGCAATCAGAATCCTTCCTCATTTCGATTTGACCGATAACGAGAGAGAACAGAAAAGCAACGTAAGACTTGCCCTTAAACAGACAAATGGCAATGTTGCCAAAGCCGCCAATATGCTGGAGGTATCACGCAAAACGCTATACGTCTGGATGAGTAAACATGGTATTGAAAAAGGCTTCGGCAAAAAGAAAAAGAGCAAGCAATGACGAATCACTACTTGCTCTAAATCTACAATTTCGGTCCGGCGGCGCGGAAACCTCCGGGTGGAGTCACGCCACAACCACCAATTATGATGCGGGAACTTAACGGTTCCCGTTCTTTGTATATGGTTGTCGGCTCTGCTACCATTGACTTCTTGGAGTCCTGACTTTGAGACGGTGCAGGTTCATCGAGTGGCTCGCCGTTGCCTTTTGTCGGCGTGACTACTTTGGCACGGGCGGCTTCCTCAGCATCGCTGGGCTTCAGTTCAGCGGTTATCTTGCGGTCGAGGGCGGCGAGTTCGGATTTGAGCTGCTTCAACTCGTCCTCCTTGCCCCACTGTTTGGCTACTATGCCTTCCAAGATTGGGACATCGGCTTTGAGTTTTGCGGTGCGTTCCTCATATTGCTCAACTATGCCGGGGATTTTCTCCAGTGCGTTGACGAAGTTCATGCAGGCGGCGTGAGTGTCGCTCATGGCG